>CAMTFT010000206.1 GCA_947071365.1 uncultured bacterium
GATTTGGACGGTATTCAGGCTTTGGAGCAGATCAATGCTGCGAGGAAGTATCCTCTCCCGTGTATTTTTATTACAGCGTACTCGGACAACGATCTGATTAACCGGGCCAAAAAGGCCGGCGCTTATGAATATCTGATCAAACCGATATCCGTGGATACTCTGAATGCATCAATCAATATCACAATGCATCAGTACAGTGAACAGATAAAAATACTGACCGAACGCGACAAGGCCATCTCTGAACTTAAAAACCGCAAAATAATTGAACGGGCAAAAGGAATATTGATGGACAGCTTTGACATGAAGGAAAAACAGGCAATGGAATACCTCCAGAAAAAGGCCCGCAGCAGCCAGAAAAAGATAACCTTTGTCGCAGAAAGTATCATTCGGATGGAAGAGACATTAAATGGAAAATAACGTTGTATATAAATTTGACTCACACAATAATTTATACCTTCCCTGGTTCGATACTACGATCCTTCCCGGGGAAAGTACTGCTATATTAGGCGCCCGGGGAACTGATATCGACCAGCTTTTATCGGCTTTCAAGAAAAATCCGGCACGAAAATCCAAACCTCCGATTATCAGAATCGTTTCCACCAATACCGCTTTATTTAAAAAGTATTCCGCGTACGATAATTTTTCCATGGCTGAAACGTCTGTCATCCCATATAGGAAAAAGCAGCTCCATCGTTTATGCGAGGAAATCAAAAGGCGTTTTAATATAAAGATCGATTTTTCCACTCCGCTTCAGGAGCTTTCTGTCTCAGAGCAGATCATCATTGAAGTAGTGCATGCGTATATTTCAAAGATGGACATTTTGATCTGCGACAATCTTCTCTCCCAGTTAGTTTTCGAAGACCGGAAAATTCTGATTTCCATATTCCGGAAAATGCAGGAGGAAGGAAAAAGCATTATCTACCTTACTACGAAATGGGAATATGCCGTTCAAATCTCCTCCAGAATTCTGATCGTAAGCGAAATGGAATTATTGGGAGAGATGAAGACCTCTGACGTGATAAAAAATCCTCAGCCGCTTTTGTATCTGCTCTCTGGCAAAAATCTGATAGAGCCAAAGCCTGAAGATACCTCTTCTTTTTTGGACATGCTGTATTCAAGTGCAGAGTACATGACAAACAATTACGAATTGAACGAAGCGCTCGCGATCATTATTAATAACGTCTGTCAGACGATCAATTGCCAGAATTGCTGTATATACCTGCAGCAATACAGTACAGCTCCCGTGCTTCAATATATTGGTGACAACATAAATCTTCCTGCGCTGAAGGAAAGCTTTCTCCATGACAATTTTCATGACTTTGAATTTACGGCCAATGATATTTTTTATATCAATAAAAATGACCTGAATTTCAACGATATATTTGCGGCCAAACAGGATGATATCAAGTCCATCATGTCCATGCCCGTTATATGCAAGGGAAAAATCATTGGAGGGATCTACGTTTTCTTTACAAGTGCCTCTCTATATAATCACCAGGATTATCTCTACTTAAAATCCTTCTGTAAAGAAGTGGCTATTGTAATCGAAACATCCAAATTAATCAGTAATTCTATTCTGCTGCAGGAAAGCAATCACCGCATTAAAAACAACCTGCAACTGATCATAAGCATACTTACCATGCAGAGGCTTTATCTATCGCAGAATCCGAATGCCGATGTCAATGATATTTTCGATTCCATTACGAATACGATTTTTAACATTGCTTCCCTGCATGACCTGCTGACAAGCAATATTTCGCATTCCGACAGCATCAATATCAATCAGATCATCAACAGTATTCTGAATCTATATGAAGCGTCCAGCATAAAGATGCATCTGCAATGCAACGATTTTGTTGTACCGTACGCAAGTGTGACCTCGATCTCCATGGTCATCAATGAGGTAATCGCAAACTGCAGCAAGCATGCATTCAAGGGAGAACGCAGCACCCAAAAACAGATTCACATTATCTGTGTGAAGGCAAACGATGATGTTAATATTGAGATCCAGGATAACGGCATTGGTATTTCCCCGGATATTGACATAAACCATACGCAAAGCGTGGGGCTGTCTATCATCCGTACCATAGTCAAAAACGAACTGCACGGCAGCCTCCAGTTGATTAATACAGGAAGCGGCACTCTGGTTCGCATCACCTTCCCGTATGCGGCATTGATTAAATAATATGCACAAAAAGGGTGTCGTAAAATGCAGTTGGAGCACAAGTTCAGGTATTTGGCCGAGTAGACATGTACCATAACTTGTGGATTTCTGCTATTTTGCGACACCCTCAATGGTTTCACATTAAGCTAACTGTTGTAATGCTTCCTCTACATATTGCGTAGATTTCCTGATCGCTTCATAAATGTCCCGCTCGTCCATTGGCGTTCCAACCGGCCTGATATCGCCGAGTACGCCTTTTACATGCACCGGTATTTCATATCCGCATGGAATACTTTTTCCCATTTCACGCAGGCTCCTGAAAACCTCCGGGAAATTCACATCTCCCTCGCCTATCGGCGTATATCTGACGGATCTGCCCTGAATGGAAATATCCTTTAAATGCAGATGGGACAGGTACTCATACCCATACTTTATATCCTCTGCGACGTCTGCTTTTCCTTCACTGTAGAACAGAACATTCCCTGTATCATAGTTCAGGTGAACCAATGGATGATGGAAATATTCAAAGACTTTCACACTTTCTTTCGCTGTGCTTATAATATCTCCGTGCGATTCCAGCCCGATGATCACATCCCACTTTTCGGCTGCTTCAATGATCTTTTTCATATTTTCATAAAATACATCGATCCGTTTCACCGGCCCTGAATTTGTATTGATCATCTTCGCTCCGATTCGTCCGGTAAATTCAATTTTTTTTAGAAAATCACGAAACTGTCTTTCCTCCGTCAGATCAACGTGACCGGATACGGCATAGCATTTTAATCCTTTTTTCTGAAGCAGTTCTTTTATTTCCGATGCATACTGTACCGTGATATCAGCCGGATCAATATGCTCACACATGTTTATGATCGAGGAGGGCTCCACATAATCAAAACCACTGTTTTTTACAATCTCCAATGCCTTTTCAAAGGTAAAGCCCTTGCATAAATTAGTGCCAAGAGAATACAAGTTAAACAATTCCATCATTCTTCTCCTTTCGCTTTAAACAACGAAATCATAGCACTCTGGCCGATCTTCAATCTGTTTTCGTATTCACGGGCGCCCATATCCACATACATTTCTTTAAATAACCTGACAGCTACAGGGTCAAAGCCTTCAAACTCTGATGCCATCTCAAGCGCTGCATCCATGAGCTTACTATCCGGCACTACCTCATTGATCAATCCAAGCTCCTTCGCCTGCCATGCATTAAGTTCCTCTCCGAGCAGCCCCAGAGCCATTGCCTTCTTCTTCGGCAAATTGGAATATAGCCCTGAAAACCCCATCGCCGGAGCCAGACCGCTTTTCATTTCGGGAACTGCAAATACTGCGCTTTCGGACGCCACTGCAAGATCACATACTTCTACCAGAGAACAGCCTCCGCCGTATGCCCTGCCCTTAACTGCTGCGATGATCGGGAGCGGGGAATTGTATATTGTCAAATGCAGCTCTATAAATGCTTTTCCGAACGCTTTGATATCCAATATACTTTTCTCCCAGTAGTTTCCAATATCTCCGCCTGCGCAGAACCACTCTTCCAGGCCGGTAAGAATCACGGCCCGGCATTTCCCGGAGCTTTCGGCAGTTTTAATCGTGCAGATGATTTCTTCCATACATTCATTGCTTAATTTATTGTCTGCCTCCGGCCTGTTTATCTGAATCATGCATGTGCTTCCGGTATGTGTGACGATAATGTTCTTATACTCCATAGCAAGCCCCTTTATTTCATAAATTTGCGGATATAATCCATTGCCTCAAATGCATCACACTGCCGGTTCATCATATCAAACAGCTTTCCGTCCGCCAGAACTGCATCCGCCAGCTCAAACATATAATCCATCCATTCAAATGTCTTTTCCATGATCCGCACCGCATCATGACGCTGCGGAAATACATCGGCTGTGATCCATTCTGAGTAACCCGTCTTGCGCAGATAGATACAGAATTCAATGAACTCCCAGAAATTGACCGTACCGGGCACCATGTCCCAATCCCAGTTCCGATAATTATCATTTACGTGTACATGGAACAGACGCTTTGTCGTACTGAGAAAAGCAAGCGAATCACTCATAATTTCCAGTGACTGAAGCGCATGACCCGTATCAAGCGTTACTCCTACATTCGGCAGCCCTACTTTTTCACAGAGAAAAGCCATCTTACCTGCATTCCCCAATAAGCAATGCATTCTCGGCTCTGCCAGCTTGTATTCAAGACTGAGCTTCACATCCGGCCTGTACTGAGCCGCCTCGCGTATGCATTCCACAGAGTCATTAAAAGCCCTCTCGTAGTCTAGTTCAAATGGATAATCGTTTCCATCATTGAGAAACGCGATCGTAACCTTATTGCAGCCGAGCTCAGCAGCATAATCAAGTCCCGTCTTCATATATCTGACTGCCTCTTTGCGAACATCCGCATCCGGCGAACTGACAGAACCGTATACCCACTTAGGCTCTCCCTTTACCTGTCTCTTATACACATCTCCGAGCCCACGAGACGGAGCTACATC
>CAMTFT010000207.1 GCA_947071365.1 uncultured bacterium
ATGTAGCTCCGTCTCGTGGGCTCGGAGATGTGTATAAGAGACAGGCAGGAAGAAGCATATCTGGTGAACGAAGGCGAATTTAAAAAGGAAGTCCGAAGGCATCAAAACGAACTTCGCAGGATGGAATCACGTCTTGCGCGTCTTAAGCTGGAGGAATGCGAATCGTATATGAATTACCGGAGGGGCATCATACCGCTGGAGGACTATCTGGAAGAAAAAAAGCGGTATGAGAAAGATCGTCTTTCGCTTTGCAAAAACAAAAAGAAGGTACAGAGGGATATAGAAAATGTAAAACAGGAAGAAGAGGAGGCAAAGCTGCACATCAGAAAATTATATGAGGGAAAGGAAGATATCAAGATAGAGGAAGAGTTGCTCCAATGCTTTGTGAAAAGCATCACAGTATATCCTGAAAAACGATTGGCGATACTTTTTTATTCCCGCGAGCAACGAGCCAAGTAGCCATGCGAAATGTCCTTTGGGTATGCAGGGGGATTTGATCACAGAAAAACGGGCGGGGAGTGTGAAGAGAGTGAGAATCGCTATTTATATGAGGCTTTCGAAGGAGGACGGCAATGATGACAATGAGAGTAATAGTATAACGAACCAGAGACTCTTGCTGCAGCAATATATAGCCGGACATTTTGAAAATTATACTTTGCAGGAGTTCCAGGATGATGGATTTTCGGGGCTGAATCTTAAGCGTCCGGGGATCATGAGATTGCTAAAGGCGGCGGAGGATGGCGAAATTGACTGCATTATTGTGAAGGATTTTTCGCGGTTTTCCAGGGATTATATTGAGATGGGCAACTGCCTTGAACGTTTTTTTCCAAAACTTGGTGTACGGTTTATCTCCGTCAATGACGGCTATGACAGGGGATGCCACGCGGGAAATTTTTCAGGGTTGGATACTGCCTTTAAAAGCCTGATGTATGATCTGTATTCAAAGGATCTGTCAGTGAAGGTAAAAGCTTCTTTGCGGACAAAAAAGGAGCAGGGACAGTACGTCAGCGGCACAAGCCCTTTTGGATATCGGAAGTCACCGCAGGATCGTCATATGCTCCTAATAGATGAAGAGGAGGCAGCCGTTGTAAAGCGGATTTTCCAGATGACCGCTGAAGGAAAGACTTCTGCGGAGATAGCGGAGCATTTTAATAAGGAAGGAGTAAAAACACCGATACAGTTCAGAATAGAAAAACAGGAGGTAAAAAAGCAGCCGAAAGGGAGCAGCTTTTGGTGGAGCAGATCCACCGTATGCGCCATATTGAGAAATCCGGTTTATACCGGTGACATTGTGTACGGTAAATATACAAGATATGAAGTGGGCGGGAAAAATCATCTGAGGCCGAAATGTGAGTGGAAGACGCATCATAACCACCACGAGCCGATTATTGAACGGGAGTTTTTTGAGATGATTCAAAAAAGAAAAAAATGCCGGCAATAACGGAACACAAGAGGGGATAGATTATTTTCACCCGGATTTTCGAAATGAGGATGGCAGTACGCGGATTTTGGCACTGTGGGATCAGACGGCGGTAGGGGCAGCACCGGAGAATCTGGGCGGGCGAGCTGGTATGGCGGGAGAAGGGCAGCCGCCGGAGAATCTGGGCGGGCAAGATGACATTGCGGAAGGAGAGCGGTTGCCGGAGAGGCTGGAGGGGCAAGATGGCATTGTGGGAGGAGGACAGCCGCCGGAGGGCTTTGCAGCGGGTGTTGAATATACGAAAGCGGATATTGATGAGGCGCTTCGGGCCGGAAGCCGTGAAGCAGCGTATGCAATCGTGCCGGAACGGGATCTGAGCGGACATGGGACGCAGGTGACTGGAATCGCAGCCGGAAATGGAAGAGCCTCCGGGGGCAGATATCGGGGAGTTGCCCCGGAAAGTGATCTGATAATTGTAAAGCTGGGGGTTCCCCGGGAAGGCGGATTTCCGCGTACGACGGAGCTGATGCAGGCTTTGGAGTACGTAGTACGGAAGTCTGAAGAATACCGCAGGCCGGTGGCTGTAAATCTGAGCTTTGGGAACGCGTATGGCTCTCACCGGGGGACATCACTTCTTGAGGGGTATATTGACCGCATAGCGGACCGGGGGAGGAATGTTATTGCGGTGGGTACGGGCAATGAGGGAAATACGGGCGGCCATGCATCAGGCAGGCTATCGCAGCAGGCGCAGGAGATCGAGTTCATTGTCAGTGATTTTGAAACGGTAATGAATCTTCAGCTCTGGAAAAATTACGCGGACGAATTCAGGATTACAATCGTTCATCCAAATGGCAGGCGCATTGATGTGATTCAGCGGGAAAGCGGCGCTTACCGGTATCAGTTGGGCAATGTTACGCTGCTTGTATATTATGGTACACCATCCCCGTACCAGATCCAGCAGGAGATATTTATTGATTTTATTCCGGATGATACGTATCTGGACAGCGGCATATGGCGGGTGATCCTGACACCGGAGCGTATTGTTACGGGGGACTACGAACTGTGGATGCCGGATTCCAGAGCGCGCAGCAGCGGAAGCCGGTTCCTGCAGCCGTCACCGGAGGTAACGATGACGATACCGTCTACGGCGCACCGGGTCATTGCGGTGGGAGCGTATGACCACCGGCAGAATGCATATGCCTCCTTTTCCGGCAGGGGCTGGCCGGGTGCGGTCTATCAGGTCAGGCCGGATCTGGTGGCCCCCGGAGTCGCGATAACGACTACCGCAGCGGGCGGCGGCTACGTCAGTGCGACCGGAACTTCCTTTGCCACTCCCTTTGTGACAGGGGCGGCGGCGATGCTGATGCAGTGGGGAATCGTTCAGGGGAATGATCCGTATCTGTATGGGGAGAAGCTCAGGGCATATTTGAGAAGAGGGGCGCGGCAGCTTCCGGGATTTACACAGTGGCCGAACAACCAGGTGGGGTATGGGGCGCTGTGTGCCAGTGGCACACGTTTAGCGCCGACCGGAGCGGGAGCGTAGACCGCTGTGTGCGAGATTTATTTTGCGCAGGGCAGAGCAAAAGAATATAAAAAATGTATGAAAGAATACAGCAGAAGAAAGAAAATTACCGTTTCCACGGCAGGGCATACATGATAAAATGAAAATCGCAGAAAAAAATTTGACGGTGCAAAAGAATGTTTGGATTTAGGGCAATCGAGGATTTGAATGAGTGATTGCCATGAATAAGGTAGTGGATGAGGCTGCAGGAACGCGAATGCCCATAGTAGACGAAATTTTTGAATCCGGTTTATCCGGGAGAGGGAGGTATATGCGTAATGAAATCTGAAAAAGAAAAAGCGGAACGCATGCGTACCAAATCTGAGGAGAAAACTTTGGACTCACTGAGTCTAAAATCAAACTTGACAATGGTTTCCTATCAGGAAACAGGCGACTTATATATTGATACATGTGAAATCGTAGAAAGCGCTCAGCGCATTGTTTATTCAGCAGTTGATACGATTTTGGTACAACGGAACTGGTTACTGGGAAAGAGAATTGCTCTCGATTGCCTGGATGAAGACGGCAAAGCGGATTATGGCAAAAAGACTATAAAAAAACTATCTTCAGGATTGAAGGAAAAATATGGAAAAGGCTTTGATTTTAGCAGCCTGTATAAATATGTGAAGTTCTATCAGACATTTCCGAAGATTTTGGACTCACTGAGTCCAAAATTTGGTCGGCCTTTGTCATGGACGCATTATAGGATATTATTGCAGGAAACTTCTCCGGAAGCACGTGCGTGGTATGAAAAAGAAGCACAGGAACAGGCATGGTCTGTTCGTACTCTACAGCGTAATGTTTCGTCACAGTATTATTATCGAATGTTGATGTCACAAAATACAGAGCCTGTCGAAGCGGAAATGAAAGAATTGGTTGCTCCTTATCAGGCAGATAAGTTGGAGTTCATCAAAAATCCTGTAATAGCAGAATTTCTTGGTTTGTCATTCAATACTGATTTTACGGAAACTGAGCTGGAGCAGCGCATTATCACTCATATCCAGAAATTCCTTATGGAGATGGGAAAAGGTTATGCGTTTGTGGCGCGCCAACAGCATATTCGTACAGAAAAAGAGGATTATTATATTGACCTTGTTTTTTATAATTATATTCTGAAATGCTTTGTGCTGATTGACTTGAAAACTTCAAAAATTACGCATCAGGATGTTGGACAGATGGATATGTATATCCGTATGTATGACGAGATGAAGAGAAACGAGGATGATAATCCTACGTTGGGAATCATTTTGTGTTCAGATACAGATGAGGATATTGCTAAATATTCTATTTTGCATGGGCATGAGCAGTTATTTGCCTCCAAGTATAAAACCTATCTCCCATCCGAGGAGCAATTGCGTGAGGAAATTGAAATTCAGAAGCATTTTTATTATTTACAGAAAAAAGAAGAGGAAGGCGAGATGTAGGGAGCCAGCAATATTCCGGTAAAGGGGCATTACAGGGAAATCCACGAGCTTACTACGGAAGAGGTTTGGGAGGTAGAAAGAAAATTTGTGGATGCGGCGGCCCAGGCGATGCTTTTTGAGGATGCAGGGGCAGATGTGATCAACGTATCCTACGGTGTGCCGATTACGCCTTATTATATGCCCGGCGGCTTTAACATCTGTCTCTTATACACATCTGACGCTGCCGACGACTTAATAGGTGT
>CAMTFT010000208.1 GCA_947071365.1 uncultured bacterium
GATGTAGCTCCGTCTCGTGGGCTCGGAGATGTGTATAAGAGACAGGTTTAAGATGGCTGTTATCGTAAAGGGTGTTGCTGAGTGGTTTTCACGTCTGGAGGAAGGCGTTACTCAGTTCGCTGAGGATTATGGCGTAGACGCTACGGTACAGTTCCCTGCTACGACAGACGCAGCTTCCCAGTTGGAGATCATCGACTCCCTGCTGACACAGGACTATGACGCGATCATCGTTGTTCCGAATGATGCGACTGCACTGGAAGAGTCCTTCGCTAACGCACTGGACAATGGCGTTGTTGTTATCGGACATGAGGCTTCCAACCTGACAAACTGTCTGTACGATACAGAGGCATTTAATACAGAGCAGTATGCACAGGCTCTTGCAGAAGGATTGATCGAAGCTACCGGCGGCAAAGGAACATACGCTATCATGGTTGGCTATACGACATCCATTACACATATGGACTATGCAAATGCTGAGGTTGAGTATCTGAAAGAGAACTGCCCGGATCTTGTACTTCTGAACGATGAGATCCCGACATGTGAATCTCAGGAATCCACCACAACTGCTTACGAGCAGGCTAAGCAGATCCTGAAGAGCAACCCGGATCTGAACGGATTTATCTGCCACTGCTCAACAGATGCAGGCGGTATCGCTCAGGCTGTTGTAGAGATGGGTCTTCAGGATCAGGTTAAGATCATCGGTTCCGGCGTTCCGTCTTCATATGCTGACGAGCTTAAGGAAGGTACGATCTACAGTGTTACTACATGGGATCCGGCACTTTCAGGTTATGTTGCATGCCTGACCGCATACAACGTACTGACAGGTGTACCGGTAGGTCAGGGTGCTGATCTTTCCGCAGACGGCGTAGCTCCTGGTTACGAATCCGTAAATCTCGTTGTTGGTGCTAACAACTGCCTGATTGGTAATGCTCCTTGTATCGGAACTGCTGAGAACGTAGACGAACTGTTCTAAGCATATCTTCCCGAATGAAACAGGGTTAAAAAAACATCTATGTTGCTGCCAGGCTGTTATTGCAGCCTGGCAGTCTTTTGTATCACATTTTTGTGTCATATTGTTGAAAATATTGGTGAGAGGAGAGGTCGCCAGTGTCCGATTATATTTTAAGTTGTAAAGGGATCAATAAATCCTTCGGAGGAGTTCATGCGCTGAAAAACGTAGATCTGAACGTGAAACGGGGAGAGGTACACTGTCTTGCCGGTGAGAACGGATGTGGGAAATCTACGATTATCAAGGCGATTTCCGGCTTTCAGCCGCAGGATTCCGGAACGATAGAGTTTGACGGTAAGGTTTACGAGGAATTGTCACCTTCCGTATCCATTGACCTGGGCATTCAGGTTATTTACCAGGATCTTTCTGTTTTCCCGAATCTTACGGTACAGGAAAATCTGGCTATCAATACGGTACTGTCAAATAAGACAAAGATTTACAATCATAAGCAGCAGCGGGAAATCGCAAAGAAGGTTATGGAAACGCTGAATCTGGATCTGGATCTGGATGTCAGAGTAGAGCAGCTTCCGGTTGCATCGAAGCAGTTGATCGCAATTGCGAGAGCGTTATATGCGAAGGCTAAATTCCTGATTCTGGATGAGCCGACTACGGCGCTTACGAGAAAAGAGGTTGACCGGCTTTTTGAAATTATAAGAAGCTTAAAGGAGCAGGGACTGACTGTTCTGTTCGTATCCCATAAGTTGGATGAGATGTATGAGATCTCCGACAGCATTACGATCATGAGATCAGGTGAGGCGGTATATACCGGTTCGATGAAAGATCTGAGCGAGGCAGATTTTACCCATTATATGACAGGCCGTGATTTTGACAACGTTGATGACAAGCAGGCAGAGGGACGTATTCAGAAGGATGCGGTTCCGGCACTGGAACTGAATGATCTGTCAGGCCCCGGCTTTGCACACGTATCATTTGCAGTCCGTCCGGGTGAGATTCTGGGAATTACGGGACAGCTTGGTTCCGGCCGCAGTGAGCTCTGCAATACGCTTTTTGGTATCTATAAGTCAACCGGCGGAACGATCAAGCGCGATGGAAAAGAGATCCGTATCCGTTCTGTGCGGGATGCCACAAAGAATGGTATCGCACTTGTTCCGGAAGACCGTCTGACAGAGGGACTGTTTTTGCCGGTATCCATCATGGAAAATATTACGGTTGTCAATTTCAACCAGTTTGCAAAGCATATGATACTGGACCGTGAGAGCCAGGAAGCAAATTCCTCCAAATGGGTGGAAGAGATACACGTAAAGACGGACGACCATCTGCTTCCGGTGCAGACGCTTTCCGGTGGTAATCAGCAAAAGGTCGTACTGGCAAAATGGCTGTCTACGAACCCGAAGGTTCTCGTGTTGAACGGCCCTACGGTGGGCGTGGATATCGGAGCAAAGTATGATATTTATCAGCTCCTGAGAAATCTTGCATCTACCGGCATGGCTGTACTTGTCGCATCTGATGATCTGGCGGAAGTAGTCCGCCTGTGTGACCGCACCATCGTTATGCGCGGCGGCGTAATGACCGGAGAGATCACAGGCGAAGAGCTGAACACAGAAAATCTGACGAAGGCGATTATGTAATATAAGGAGGTGATTTGCTGTGAATAAAAAAATGAAAAGATTGCTTGGTAAGAATGAATTTTATGTAGCGCTTATTATCATTATTCTTGCGACGGCTATTCAGGCTGCCTCCGGATTGTTTTTCGCAGTCAATAACGTGGTGGATCTGCTTCGGTCGATTGTCGTTAATGCAATTTATGCACTCTGCGCACTGCTTGCTTTTGTGAGTACCGGTGCGGATGTATCATTTCCCATGATCGCCGGTATGAGTACATACATTATTTTTAAATTAGGCGAGACAACGTCTCTGCCGGCACCGGTTCTTGTTCTGATCGCTCTCGTGATCGGAGCTCTGTGCGGCTGCATCAACGGTTTCTTCATTGTGAAGTTCCATTTCAATTCGCTGATCGTTACGCTTGCGACTTCTTCAGTTTGCTACGGAATCGCTTTCGGCGCTCTGAAGGGTGTGCGAATTGACGTGCCGGAGCAGTTTAAAGGATTTGCCAACTGGAACATCCTGCAGGTGACGAGTGAGCAGACCGGACTGGGGGCTTCCCTTCATGGCGCGTTTGCCGTGATGATCCTGCTGTACGTTATCGCATACCTTGTTCTCCGCCATACGATGGTAGGACGTGCTGTCTACGCGATCGGCGGTGATGAGATCTCTGCAAGACGTGCCGGTTTTAAAGTGGATCAGATCCGCTTCGGTATTTTTGTAATTAACGGTATGATCGCCGTGATCGGCGGATTGTGCTATGCATGTATGTGTAAGAACTGTTCTCCGATGGAGTATTACGGCGGTGAGATGATCGTTATTGCCGCAATCGTCCTGGGCGGTGTCCGTCTGACAGGTGGCCATGGTTCACTGCTGGGCTGTCTGCTGGGTACGTTTTTGCTTGGCATGGTATCCAATTCACTGACGATGGTTGGAATCTCCGTATACTATCAGAAGGTATTTATCGGAATCATCATTATCATCGGAGCTTCTGTGGCTGCCGTTCAGGCAAAGAGAGCTATGAAAATCAGTAATGTGGTGAAATCGGAGGGATGAGCATGATTGCAAAGAAAAAAACTCGGATTAACAGTGATTTTTCGAGAATGTTAATCATTTTGGTAGTCCTGCTGGTTTTTGCAGGCGTAACCCGTGGCTCAGCCTTCATGAGCCTCGTGAATTTTCAAACGATTGGAAAGCAGCTTACAGAGTATGGATTGATGGCGATCGGACTTTCCATGGCAATGATCACAGGCGGTATTGATCTGTCCACCGTTTATATTGCCAATCTTTGCGGTGCCGTTGCCTCCCTTATCATGAGCGCCATTGCCCCGGAAGGGCAGATCGGCGGCATTCTTGTCGCATGTCTGGTGGCTCTGATGATCGGTCTTTGCTGCGGTCTCCTGAATGGATTCCTTGTATCTGTCGTAAATGTTCCGCCGATGCTGGCAACTCTTGGAACGTATGAATTATTCTACGGAATTACGGTTGTATTGTCCGACGGAAAGTCAATAACGGTAATATCCCAGTTCAAGCAGTTTGCTTCGGCTATGGTATTTGGTGTGATACCGCTGCCCTTTGTGATCTTTTTGGTTGTGGCGGTGATATTCTCCATTCTGGTAGGCAAAACGACGTTCGGCAGACGAATCCATCTTGTAGGCGTAAATGGGAAGGCATCTTCCTTTGCCGGAATAAAGAATGTACAGGTCATTACCATGGCATACATGTGTTCAGGTCTTCTGTCCGCAATGGCCGGGCTGATCAGCCTGTCTCGTGTGGCATCCGTTAAGGCGGACTTTGGAAGCAGCTACGTTATGATGACGATCCTGATCGCGGTACTGGGCGGCTGCAACCCGGACGGTGGTTACGGTGAGATTCCGGGAGTTGCCGTTGCTGTTATCGTGCTCCAGGTTATCTCAGCATACCTGAATACGATTCCGTGGATCAACAACTATTACCGTCAGGCGCTTTACGGCATCCTGCTTCTGGGCTTCATGACGTATAAGCTGTTCCGTTCTAAAAGCAAAAAATAAAAGGAAAGGAAGG
>CAMTFT010000209.1 GCA_947071365.1 uncultured bacterium
TGTAGCTCCGTCTCGTGGGCTCGGAGATGTGTATAAGAGACAGTATTGATACTGGATTCCATTTTTGGGGATAGATAATTTCTGGTGCAGAGGCAAATCAGAGATATTATCCATTGTGTGATATGTAAAGAGCCGTTCTCCATGGGCGCATACGTTTCGAAATTTAGTTAATACAGAAAGAAACTGCTCCATTTGCCTTCTGTTGATGATTCCGAAATTTTTACATACCTTTGACTGGAGAGAATGCGGAAAAACCTGATACATTTTCGACAGGTTTCCGAAAGTCAGCACATTGATCGATACCCAGAGAGGAATATTTCCATAGGTATTGCGGTAATAATTGATATATTCGTAGTCAGTTGTAGAGATGGCCCGTTGCAGGGTGGCGATTAAACGGACAACCGTATTATGGGTACGGCGGTTATAGTTATAATTGTGAATATTCAGGTATGTGCTCTGCGATTCTCCATACATTTCCGAAAAGTAATAAGACATCAGTGAGCGCAGATGCCGCTCTATTTGTAGAAGGTATTTGAAAAAAAGCTCCCTTAGCTCAACGTCGAACTCATATAATGCTACGATTTCTTCAAAAGAAGTACCATCTTTGTATTTTTTTGTGAGTGGAACCCGAAACAGATGTTTATAGCCGCCTATGAGTGGAAAATATCCAATATGCTTCAGGGTTTCTTCCGCATATTGTGTATCCGAGACCAGAAGATGTTTTTCATTTTGAAGCCATTCTACCTGTTCAGAAAAAGTCGTAAATGTTTTGGGATGTACCATAGTTTTCTCCTTAATACAAAAAGGGGAGAGACCCGCAGGTTCTCCCCCGGTTACGGGCTTCGCAAGTTTCCGTAACACGATCACTGAGTTTACTATAACAGAACTGACCGGAGAAGTCAACACTGCTTTCGACTCATAGCTATTATATGTCATATACCGGTTTTCATTCATTCCGATAATCATTCGCGTTTTGGCAGACAGTACCCAGGGCACCCCGCAACCAGGTGCTTACGCATGAATGCGCTTCGCGCGAAAAGGTATAGACAACCCGAGAAAAAATGTGTTAAACTGTATCGAATACAGTAAGCGATGGCGCGGGAGAAGAACAAAATTTCCGGGATTGCAGTATCCGGCCGGGCCGACGAGGAGGAACACAAGTGGCAATGGATCAGAGTAAAATCAGAAATTTTTGTATTATAGCACATATCGATCATGGCAAATCTACGCTGGCTGACCGGATCATCGAGATGACAGGGCTTCTGACCAGCCGTGAGATGCAGAATCAGGTACTCGACAATATGGAGCTGGAGCGGGAGCGCGGGATCACGATCAAATCCCAGGCAGTCCGTATTGTCTATAAGGCGAAGGACGGAGAGGAATATATTTTCAATCTGATCGATACGCCGGGGCATGTGGACTTTAATTACGAGGTGTCAAGAAGTCTGGCGGCATGTGACGGAGCGATCCTTGTGGTGGATGCAGCTCAGGGAATTGAGGCGCAGACGCTTGCCAACGTATATCTGGCCCTGGATCACGATCTGGATGTGATGCCGGTCATCAATAAGATCGACCTGCCCAGCGCAGATCCGGAGCGTGTTATCAATGAGATCGAGGATATCATCGGCATCGAAGCTCAGGATGCACCGCTGATTTCCGCCAAGACGGGACAGAATGTGGAGCAGGTGCTGGAGGCTGTTGTTGAGAAGATCCCGGCTCCCAAGGGAGATCCGGCTGCACCGCTGCAGGCGCTTATTTTTGATTCCGTTTATGATTCCTACAAGGGTGTTATCATATTTGTGCGTGTCATGGAGGGAACTGTGAAAAAGGGTACGCCGATCCGCATGATGGCGACTGGTGCGGAAGCGGATGTAGTGGAAGCAGGCTATTTCGGAGCAGGACAGTTCATTCCCTGTGAGGAACTTAGCGCCGGCATGGTAGGCTATCTGACTGCCAGCCTGAAAAACGTAAAAGATACCCGGGTGGGCGACACGGTGACGTGTGTCACGAATCCGTGTGCTGCGCCGCTTCCGGGCTACAAGAAGGTCAATCCAATGGTATATTGCGGCATGTACCCGGCGGATGGGGCAAAATATCCCGATCTGCGGGATGCGCTGGAAAAGCTTCAGCTCAACGATGCGTCTCTGCATTTCGAACCGGAGACCTCCATTGCCCTTGGCTTTGGTTTCCGCTGTGGATTCCTCGGGCTTCTGCATCTGGAGATCATTCAGGAGCGTCTGGAACGCGAGTACAATCTCGACCTGGTGACGACGGCACCCAGTGTTATCTATAAAGTATATAAGACGAACGGAGAAGTCATCGAGCTGACAAACCCGTCGAACCTTCCAGACCCGTCGGAGATCGAATATATGGAAGAGCCGGTGGTGGCGGCAGAGATTATGGTGACGACGGAATTCATCGGTTCCATCATGGAGCTGTGCCAGGAACGCCGCGGCATCTATGGCGGCATGGAGTATATTGAGGAGACGAGAGCGCTTCTGAAATACACGCTGCCTCTGAATGAAATTATTTACGACTTTTTTGACGCATTGAAATCGCGCTCCAGAGGGTATGCGTCCTTCGACTACGAGCTGAAGGGCTATCAGCGTTCCGAGCTGGTGAAGCTGGATATCCTCGTCAACCGCGAGGAAGTGGATGCACTTTCCTTTATCGTACACGGCGAGACGGCGTACGAGCGCGGCAGAAAGATGTGCGAAAAGCTGAAGGAAGAGATTCCGAGACAGCTCTTCGAAATTCCGATTCAGGCGGCGATCGGCAGCAAGATTATTGCGCGGGAGACTGTCAAAGCCATGCGCAAGGATGTCCTGGCAAAATGCTACGGCGGAGATATCACGCGAAAGAAGAAGCTTCTGGAAAAACAGAAAGAAGGAAAGAAGCGTATGCGCCAGGTAGGAAATGTGGAGATTCCGCAGAAGGCATTCATGAGTGTACTGAAACTGGACGATAAGTAGGCTGGTTTAAGGATCTCGCACGAGATGTTCGCAAAGATATGGTGCCGGAGATATGCGGTGATGAAATGAGGGATCGGATGACGAAACTACAGCAGCAAAGGGAACTGGAACTGTACGTCCACATTCCGTTTTGTGTAAGAAAGTGTGCATACTGTGACTTTTTATCTGCTCCGGCGGGTCTGCCTGTGCAGGAAGCCTACGTAAAGGCACTGAAAAAAGAAATCGAAAATTTTCCATATATCGAAGAATACCGTGTTTCCACGGTATTTTTTGGTGGGGGCACCCCTTCTATCCTGCCTGCGGATATGATATGCGGGCTGTTGGGGATGATACAGGATAAATTTTCCTTTAATACGGATGCAGAAATATCGATAGAATGCAATCCGGGGACAGCAGATGGTGAAAAGCTGGCAAGCTACCGGGAAGCCGGCATCAACCGTCTCAGTATCGGGCTTCAGTCGGCGGATGATAAAGAACTTGCGCTTCTGGGGCGTATTCATACGTGGGAGGATTTTCGCAGGACGTATGAGCTTGCGGAAAAGGCGGGTTTTTCCAATATAAATGTCGATCTGATGTCAGCTCTTCCGGGTCAGACATCTGCAAGCTGGGAGCGGACGCTGCGCCGTGTGCTGGACATGAGACCGCAGCATATTTCGGCTTACAGCCTGATCGTGGAAGAGGGGACACCATTTTATGAAACGTATCATGAGGATGTAAAGAGACGTGACCGCGGGGATACGCCTGAGTTTTTGCCCTCGGAGGAGGAAGAGCGGAGGATGTACCACCTGACAGAGCAGTTATTGTCGGAGGCGGGACTGCATCGGTATGAGATATCAAACTATGCGCTGACGGGATATGAATGCCGTCACAACAAAGGCTACTGGCAGGGGACGGACTATGTGGGCTTTGGATTGGGAGCATCGTCGCTGCTGCACCACAGCCGTTACCGCAATCCTGCCGGGATGGCGGAGTATCTGGCAGGTGATTTCTCGGGAAGGGAATGCGAAGTCCTGACGCTGGAAGACCAGATGGAGGAATTTATGTTTCTCGGCCTTCGTCTGATGGAAGGCGTCCGGGAACAGGAGTTTTCTGAGAGGTTTGGGATACGTATAGAGGAGGTATACGGTGAAGTGCTGCGCCGCCAGGAGGAGCTGGAGCTTCTGAAAAGAAACGGAGCCAGGATATACCTGACCCCGCGTGGAATCGATTTGAGCAATACGGTGATGGCGGAATTCCTGCTGTGATGCGCTGCGCATACAGGAAAGATTCTGCTTTATATCACTATAACAGATGCGGGGAGAACGTGTGATTCGGGCTGCTTTGTCAGGGCTCGAGGGCACGTTCTGTTTTTTGTACCTCCCGGGCGGCAAAATTATGAATCGCGCAGTAGTCCTCCGACGAATAATGGATACCGTCGATGGTGGGCGTTTCGCTGGCCTTAAGGAAGGTGTAGCTGTCAATAAAAGTATCCGGGAAAGACTGCTTTAAGTGCGCGTTGAAATCGGCGATCTCCTCATTCGTGATATTTTTGCAGATATCCGGATCAATGGGATTGACGGACAGAAAATAAAAATGGGTGTCCGGGTATTCCCTGTCTCTTATACACATCTCCGAGCCCACGAGACGGAGCTA
>CAMTFT010000210.1 GCA_947071365.1 uncultured bacterium
GTGTATAAGAGACAGGTCGCACGCTGCCCGAATGCTCTCTCCGCTGAGGTTCATATATGTCTGGGGCTTCAAAAGAAGCACCTTCTGTCCATCAATGATGCCGCTGCCGCAAAGCGCCTGAAACTTTTTTGTACTGATATCGATCCTGTATTTATCCGCCAGACGCTCAATCGATTCAAATCCGGCATTGTGCCGGGTGTGCGCATATTTGCTGCCGGGGTTCCCAAGCCCTGCTATAATATACATAACTGTTCTCCTGTTTTCATATGCCGTATCTGTTTCTCTGATCTTTTTAAAAATATATTATTCTTCTTTTACATCTGCGTCAGCTTCTCCACTACCTTCTCAAAATGCATGAAATGAGATGCTTTGACCAGAACCGTATCTCCATCCTCCACAAACTGCGGAAGCTGCTGCAAAAGCTGCTGCAGATTTTCCACGCAGATCACCTGCATCTGCGCATTGACAGATGTAATCCCTTCCGCCAGATTCCTGCACAGAGGGCCGACGCAGATACAGCAGTCGATATCCAGCCCTCCGGCGTATTCGCCGACACCGCGGTGCAACAGTTCCTCTTCCGGCCCGAGCTCGCCCATATCTCCCAGGATCGCCACTTTTCTTCCAAGTCCGTCCTGCAGAACGCCGAGAGAAGCCTTCATGGAAACGGGATTTGCGTTGTAGCAATCATCAATGATCGTATACTTCTCCGTATGGAGAATATTAAACCTGCCGCTTACCGGCTGCAAACTTTCGATCCCCGCCCGGATCTGCGGAAGCGTCAGACCGTAATGCAGTCCCACCGCCGTTCCCGCCAGCGCGTTCATCACCATATGGATCCCCGGTATCGGGATCAGCGTCGTAAAGCTTCCCTTTTCCGTGTGAATACGGCAGGAAACACCGTCGAGGCCCTTCTTTTCGATCCGGTCAGCATATACATTATTTTCGCTGCCAAAGCCGAAAAATACCGGTTTGATCCCTTTTACCTCAGTGACATTTTCCAGCTTATCATCGTCTCCATTCAATACAATATGCCCATTCGGGCGCAAAAAATCAAAAATTTCGGATTTTGCCCGGAGCACACCGTCCCTGTCTCCAAGAAATTCCAGATGGCACTGCCCGATATTCGTGATCACACACGTATCCGGCTTCGCGATCTTCGCCAGACGGTGCATCTCCCCGAAATTGCTGATGCCCATTTCCAGCACCGCAATCTCATCATCCTCCCGCAGCCGGAACACAGTCAGCGGAAGTCCCAGCTCGTTATTAAAATTGCCTGCAGTCTTAAGCACCTTATATTTCTGAGCCAGTACCGCCGCAATCATTTCCTTCGTACTCGTTTTTCCCACACTTCCCGTAATACCCACAACGGGAATCTTAAGCTGCTCCAGATATTCCCCGGCAATCGCCTTCAACGCATCCAGCGTAGACTCCACCTGAATGTAATTGCCCGATGATCCCAAAAGCTCATGCTCAGAAATCACGCAGAGGGCTCCCTTCTCAAATACGGAAGGGATAAAATCGTGTCCATCGACCCGTTCCCCCTTAATCGCAGCAAACAGACCGCCTATCTCCGCCTTCCGGCTGTCCGT
Source organism: uncultured bacterium (assembly GCA_947071365.1). GTDB lineage: Bacteria > Bacillota > Clostridia > Lachnospirales > Lachnospiraceae > Choladousia. Next base: position 1,590 of record CAMTFT010000210.1, read on the forward strand.
CGTGATCGAAACCACTTCCCGGGATGCATCCTCTGCATTCCCCATATATTTTCCGCCGCAGACCTCGGCGATGCGTTTCAATGTCAGGCCTTTCATACTCTGCTCCCTTTCTCTTGTTATATCGGACGCAAAAACAGAGGAACCCTGCCAGGTTTTCACTGCGTCCGGTTCACCACTGACTAAATGCCATATTCTACCGAGCCGACACCTGAATCAACTTCTCACACAGCTCCGGGAACCCGATTCCCAACGCCGCCGCCTCCTGCGGCAGCAGACTCGTCGGTGTCATTCCCGGCAGCGTATTTGCCTCCAGGCAGTACAAGCTTCCATCTTTCGCCATCATGAAATCCATGCGCGCATAGCATTCCAGCTTCAGCGCGCGGTACGCCAGCTCCGCATAGCGCTGCATCTCGGCAGTTTTTTCGGGTGAAAGCTCTGCCGGGCACGTCTCTATCGTGGAGCCCGCCTGATACTTGTTCTTGTAATCATAAAAGCCGACCAGCGGCGCGATCTCGATGACCGGGTAAGCGCATCCCGCTACGACTCCCACGGAAAATTCGCGTCCCTCAATGTACTGCTCCACAACGACCTCTTCCTCATATCCAAAGGCCACGTCCAGCGCGTGATCGTATTCCTCCTGCGTCCTGGCGATCTCCACGCCAACGCTGGAACCGCCGCAGCACGGCTTCACGACGCAGGGCAGTCCCACACCGTTCTCATCCGCCTTCCGGCGCTCGTCTGTCCGTTTCAGAACTATCCCGGCTGCTGTGGGCACACCATCTGCAGCGAAGATCTTCCGGGAAAGTCCCTTATCCATCGCCACTGCGCTGCCCAGCGGACCCGAGCCTGTATATCTGACACCCATCAGATCAAAAACAGCCTGCACCTTGCCGCCTTCCCCGTCCTCGCCGTGCAGCGCCATAAATACGACATCTGCAATCTGGCAAATCTCCAGCACATTCGGTCCGAAAAACTGCTTTCTTGTCCTCTTCATCTCATCAATTCGGCTGTCAAAGGAATGCATATAGGATGCTGCCGCATCCACATCATACTCCTCTGGGAACAGCTTTTCCGGGTCGCCAAAATGATCCGCGATTCCCGTATCACCGCAGAAGACATCCACCAGCACCGCCTGATGTCCCTTTTCCCGAAGCGCTTTGCACACCATGGTTCCCGATACGATCGAGACCTCCCGCTCCGTACTGATACCTCCTGCCAAAACTACTATCTTCATAAAACGCCTCCTGATCTGAATACCCCAGATTTAAAACTTTTCTTTTACCGCCTTAGTAGATCACCTGCTCACCGCCATTCGCAGAAGCACCTGACCATTCATCCTCTATTGTGATTGGAAACTCCGCCTGCCCTGTATTTCCATAGTAGACCGACTCATCCGCCCAATCCTCATCTATTATGCCGGAAGAATCTCCTGTGCCGGCTGAATTATCCGCTGGAACCGAACCTCCATCCGCCGGTGCATCCGTACCTCCGCCATCCACGATGACAACATCAGTATTTCCACCGCCCGTCGTACCGCTGCCGCCGCCGACCTGACCGTAACCGTAGTTTGTTCCTGAACTGTAGCAGACGATCGGAGTGCCGACCTCAATATTCTCGAAGATGACCGCCGCCTGCGCGGTGGGCGTATTGATACAGCCGTGGGAACCGCTCCACATGTAGATATCTCCGCCGTACGCGGTTCTCCAGGTATCCGCATCGTGGATCCCGACGCCGCCGTAAAACGGCATCCAGTAGCTGACCGGAGTCTTATAATCCTCTCCCACCAGCGTCGCATTCTCTTCTTTTCCCACGAGACAGAAAACACCCTCCGGCGAAGCCATGTCCGCACTGACGTTTCCTGTCACCACAGAAGTCTCCACCAGCAATACGCCATCCTTATAATACCACATTCTCTGGTTTGTGTAATCTATTTCTACGTATGTATTTCCAATATCATTCTCGCCCCGGGTCCAGGCGCCCTCCGACCACACAGGGCTGTGCTCTGTAGACTCTCCGGCAAGAAGGAGCTGGTAAAGCTCTTCCGTCTCACTCTCCCGGTTCATCTGCCATCCGTACGTTCTGGATTCCGGATATACAGTCTCGCCATTCGATGTGACGAAGGGCAGAAACGCCCCGATCGTATCGTATTTATCCGCCAGTTGGTTCACCCAGGCAGCTACCGCCTCCCGGTCAAATACCGGCTGTTTGTTCTCATCGAGAGAAAACCAGGAGGAAATCGTCTCCTTATCCAGCACCTCTGTAACACCGCCGCCCATCTGGTACGTCACGGTAATGGAACCGTAGCGGTTCCTCACAGATGCTTCCTCTCTCAGTCCTTCATCGTCCGAGTACACGGCCGGCTTCAGATAGCAGTCTCCTGCTGCCAGATCCACCGTTTCATTGCCGTTTTTGACCGTCTCCTGCAAAAGCTTTCCGACCTTTTCCCCGTCAAGCTTATTGCCCTCCACCTCCGGAGTGATGATGTATGTACCGTCCTCCTGCTGTGTCAGATGCGCATCCTGCGGCGCAGTCACCTGCTCCTCCTGCATACAGGAAAGAGCGGATACCGCCTCCTGAAGCTTCGCCTCATCATACGTCACGGAAGCCTCCATGGTATATTCGCTTCCCTCACCGATATATGCTGGAAGCCACGCAAGAAAATTCTGCTGTTCCAGAAAACCCTGTACCTCTCCGCCGGAGACGAAGCTGTATCCGATGGTCTCACCCTCGATGACCTCCTGCGTACCTTCCTTCGTCTTCACCGTCACACGGTAATCCTCCGCCTGCTCTGCGATCAGCCTCTCCGCCTCGTCGGCGGTCAGATCCGACACGTCGATTCCGTTGATCCTGACATGTTCAAAAAAATGTGTCCTGTAATGCGTTCCAATAGCAATATATGCGCCTGCAACTCCTAAAAGCAGAATAAAAACCACTATCAGAATCCCTATCGTCCGTTTTCTCATATGTCTGTCTCTTATACACATCTCCGAGCCCACGAGACGGAGCTACATCT
>CAMTFT010000211.1 GCA_947071365.1 uncultured bacterium
GAGATGTAGCTCCGTCTCGTGGGCTCGGAGATGTGTATAAGAGACAGGAGGGTATTCCGTGGGTCGCCCATCTCGTGTGTCCGATCCCGCATTTCCCCGGCAGCTTCTCACCACCATGGGTCATCTCACGCAGTACCTTCAGCCTTCCTCTGGCTTTTGCCATCTGGATCTTCTCCCCGTCAAAGACCGCGATCCCGGCCGAGTCGTATCCGCGATACTCCAGCTTGTCGAGACCGTCGAGCAATACTGGCGCTGCCTCTTCTTCTCCGATGTATCCAACAATACCACACATACTCCTACCTCCAATATTCCTTATTCATCGTGCATCTGTCTATCAGCTTCTTTGGGAGTTTCCTGTAGTTCTTCCCCAGTCGGTATCCAAGGAACTTACAGCCGCTCTGCCATACGAGCTTCGGCAGCAGATACGGCTTTTTTCGTTTTATCAGATAAGCCGCTGTCTGCTTCACCATGCGGATGCCCTCGCTCTCCGACTTTACGGTGCCGAACACATCCGGGTACTGTGCCTGGGACACTCCCAGGTCAAAATTTCTGTGAAACTGCTGCCCTCCGCTGTAATTGTGGGAATGGATGACCTGCGCCTTCGCGCAGTACGCTACTGCACACCCATTCTGGATCAGCCTCCCCGCAAATATCATATCTTCATTAAAAATAGTATGACGCGGGAAGCCTCCCAGTTCCTCATATGCGCTTCTGCGGTACATCGCACATACGTTGGAACAGAAAAATGTCTTGATCCCAAGCTCCGGCAGATCCTCCGCCGTCTTGATGCGGCTCTTTGTCCCGTAATTGAAGCTTCTCGTATACTCCTCCAGAACGCCGCAGTCCGGCGCTGGAAGCTGTCTTGCATACGATGCGCAGACACGCTCATCCGCAAACGGCCGGTACAGCTCCCCGATCAGACGGTCATCCGCCGGAACGGCATCCTGCGTCATAAAGAGCAGAAAATCGCCCTGCATCATGGATGCTGCCATGTGCCGCGTCCCGCCGTGGTCAAATTCCTCTTTTGTGATATGCACCACTTCAATATCTGAAAGGCCCTTTACACAATTTTCGTCAAAAAACTTTTTTTTCGTATTTACCAGCAGGATCCTGGCGGGAGGAAGCGTCTGCTTTTGCAGCTTTACAAGCAGGCTGCGCAGCTCCTTCCCCGGACGGTATACCGGTATGATTACGTCAATTTTCGTATCTGGCATAAGTGCCTCCGTGATAAAGCCGAATGATACCAGACGGATCGTCCTGTGACTTTTGATCCTGATATCATCCCATCATTGAATCCCCGTATCGGAAATGATCTTGTTGCTGATTTCCTGTACAGTCTGGGACGGCGTATATCCTTCCTCTCCGAACAGGTACGCGTGGAGCTGCGTCACATTCGCCGCCAGATTTACCGGCACGACACAGTCTCCCGCGGAAATATTTGCCGCCTGGGAATTGTACGGGAACCCGGTGGTATCCACGATGTTGTATTTCGCGATGCCGGATGCCAGAGCGATCAGCTCTGTATTACTGAGGCTCGTGGAAATATAATCCACCATGGAATTGACCATACCTACCACGCCTGTCACGCCCTGAGCTTTTGCCGCGTCAAAGACCTTGCTCAGCACCGTACGCTGCCGCTCGGTACGCTTGTAATCCCAGCCCTCCGTATAACGGATACGGCAGTACGCCATCGCCTGAAGGCCGTTCACCCTCTGGTATCCTGATGACTGTATCTCCTCATAGCTGTCAATACCTGCCACCTGGGAAGTCTCCACCAGATAGCCGTTCAGCCAGCCTCTCTCTTCCTCTGTGATATCCAGCTCGATACCGCCTACCAGATCCACAGCCTTGATAATTGCGTTAAAATCCACCGTCACAAAATCTGTGATATCGAGATCCAGATTCTTGTTCAGCATATTTACAGAACGCTCGGCGCCGCCTCCTGAAAAGCATTCCGTGGCCTTGCGGTACTCGCCGTTCGTATTGTCCAGATACGTATCCCTGTATACGGATACGAGCTTCACATCTCCTGTCTTCTCATTGATGCTGGCTACCATGATCGTATCACTGTTCGTTCCGCTCTCAAGCTGGCCCTCCCGGGAATCCACGCCAAACAACGCGATATTGCGGTAGCCCGATTTGCTGATGCCGCTGTTCACAAGAATATCCTTCAGCTTCACCCGGTCCACACGTCCGAGCTGCGCCACTGCGAACAGGCCCAGTGCCAGTACGAGAAGCACAATGATCTCTATGATAAAAACAACCTTTCTGCGTTTTTTCTTTCTCTTTTTTCCGTTTTTACTGCCGGGATCCTGCGGCTCATAATATCCCTGTCCGCCGTAACCCGGATCGCCATAATAGCCCTCCGGTGCTCCATTATAGCCCTGACGGCCATATCTCGGATCGCCGCCGTAGTAGCCACCCGGTTCTCCGTTGTAACCCTGCTGGTTATACCCTGGATCACCGCCGTAGTAACCGCCCGGTTCGCCGTTGTAGCCCTGCTGGCTATATCCTGGATCGCCGCCGTAGTAACTGCTCTGCTCTCCGTTATAGCCCTGCTGGCTATACCTTGGATCACCGTCGTAATAGCCGCCCGGTTCCCCATCGTAGCCCCGCTGACTATACTGTGGATCGCCGCCGTAGTAGCCGCCCGGCTCTCCGTTGTAACCCTGCTGACCGTAATATCCCCCTGGCTCACCATCGTAGCCCTTACGGCCATAAGACTCCCTGCTGTTACCCCTTTTTCCTGTATTTCTATCTTTTCTCTCTGCCATGAATCACCCTTCTTTCATTCAATATGCGTTTTTATTTATAAACCCCTTGAATACTGTCAGAAACAGAATCTTGACATCCAGTCCGATCGTCCAGTTCTCTATATAATACAGATCATGGTCGATCCTTTTTTTGATTGAAGTATTTCCCCTGTACCCGTTCACCTGAGCCCAGCCTGTCATACCGGGACGTACCTGATGCTTCACCATGTAACGTGGAATCTCCTCCCGGAACTTTTCCACGAACTGCGGGCGCTCCGGCCTTGGCCCCACGAGACTCATATCGCCCTTCAGGACGTTGAAAAGCTGCGGCAGCTCGTCAATGCTCGTCCTGCGGATGACCTTACCGACTTTCGTAACTCTCGGGTCATTTTTCACAGTCCAGCCCTTTCTCTCCGCCTTTTTCGTCTGTACCTCCATGGAACGGAATTTATACATCTGGAACGGTACGTTGTTCAGTCCCACCCGCTCCTGTCTGAAGATCAGCGGCCCTTTTGAGGTAGCCTTGATCAGGATCGCCGTGATCAGCATGACCGGCGAAAACAGGACGATTGCCGCCAGGGCACCGAAAAAGTCCATGACACGCTTCACTAACATATTAAACGTATTGGAAAGCGGCACATGACGGATATTGATGACCGGAAGCCCCAGAAGATCCTCCGTATACGGCTTTGTCGGAATGATCTTGCTGTAATCCGGGATAAATTTCGTGTGTACGCCGGACTTTTCACACATGGCAACGATACGCTCCAGCTTGGCATACTCGCTCAGGCCAAGCGTAATCGCGATCTCGTCCGGATGATTGCCTTCCAGTATATATCCAAGGCTCTCCGTAAAGCCAAGCACCTCGATATTGCGGTACAGCGTCCCCGGCGGTACGTTGTCATCGAGAATTCCCATCACCTTGTAGCCCCACTGCGGATTCTGGACGATGCGGTCGATATACTCCTCCGCCGCCCGGCTGTAGCCCACCATCAGCACGTGCTTCTGGTTGAGCCCTATCCTTCTGGCATTCATGAGCACCATGCGGACAATGTTCCGCTCCGCAAAGGTCAGCGCCACATTCAGCATAAAGAATACGGCAATAAGGCGGCGGGATACGTCGCCCTGGTGCAGCAGGTACAGCACCGCCATGAAGATCAGGCAGCCCAGCGTATTGGCCTTGACGATATTGCTGCCCTCCAGACGTCGCCCCTGTACCCGTTTCGGCGTGTACAGATTGCACGCATAGTACAGCAGCAAAAAAAACGGCGCAAGTATCACAAGTGCCATCATATAAACTTCCGGCGGCAGGACACCCGCGCCGGTCTCAGGGCTGGTGGCCTTTATCATCATGTTGTACCATGCGATCAGATATGATATGATGATCACGAGCCCATCTAGGACTACCTGAAGACGATTAAAATATTTCTGGTTATCTTTAATCAAATTTTCTCACCTCTGCAAGCATCCGGTTCAAATACCGGAAAATCTTCGGAGGATGTTTCCCCAAAGTTCCAACTGTATTTTCAGATAATGCATCAGATTCTGTTTCCTGAATCTTACCTTTCTGCTTTTGTCGCACAGCCTGATTCCCTTCCACAGACCGGTAATATATTCCTTGCCATAGCCCTTTTTTATAAAGAAGAGCATCTTCACAAAAAAACCGGCCGCCAGGAAGGGCAGATTCAGGATGATCTGCGGCCACGGCATATTTTTGTATACAAGATAAATGCTGTTTCTGGAGGAATACCGCGTCTTGAATTCATTGTACACGGACTGTCTCTTATACACATCTCCGAGCCCACGAGACGGAGCTACATC
>CAMTFT010000212.1 GCA_947071365.1 uncultured bacterium
GCCAATGTTTTGGCGACGCTATAGCTATCAACTGGCCGAAACAAACCCGGATACAGCAACAACTCCAGATCTTCACCCTTACAGATGCCATCTGGAGTTGTTGCTATATTTTAAGCTGTCTGTTTTTTGTTTTTAACTCGATCACTTTCTGTTTTTTAACCCGGTCACTTCCTGGTTTTTAGCCCGGGCACTTCCCGGTCTTTAGCTCAGTCACTTCCCAGTCTTTGCCCCGGTCACTTTCCGGTCTTTATTTTTCCGGTTTTTCCTTGAAGACCCGCATCATCTCCCGCGTCAGACTGACCCCGTCATCCTCGGGAATATCATCCCTGGTATGCCATTCCGCCACCGAAAGCTCATTCTCATCAAGCCGGATCGAATCATCGCCGTCCAGCTCCGCAAAAAATCCCATCAGGAGCGTATCGGTAAAAGACCAGGGCTGGCTCTTGTAATAACGGATATTCTTTACCTTCAGCCCTACCTCTTCCATGACTTCCCGCTGCACCGTCTCCTCGATCGTCTCACCGATCTCGGCGAATCCCGCAATCAGTGCATATCTCGTATAAGCACGACCAGCGTACTTCGTCAGAAGCAGCCTGTCTCCATTCGTCACTCCAACAATGACAGCCGGACAAATCTTCGGATACTCCATCTGACCACACGCCGGACACTTCATCATACGTTCATTGTCACTGTGCTTCATCGGCTGTCCGCATCGCGGGCAGAACTGCCTGCTGCTGTACCATCCGTACAATTGCATTCCCGTCACTCCCGCAAATGCTGCCTCCTTCGGATGTGCCGTCCGCATCAGCTCAATTTTTTCCCAGCCAAACTCCGGGAATACATCCGAAGCACGCTTAGAAAACGCATCCCCTTCCTGTCCTCTGAACAGATAATATCCCGTACCATCCACAGAAAATAAATATGTCTCCCTGCCTTTAAGCTCCGGAAAATACTCCATCACCTGTCCGTATGTAAGAAATGACAGCACCCCTTCCCGGCACTTTACAAAAATCTCTCTGTCACGATAACAGAGTACCCGGCTCTGCTCACATGGCACAGCCGGGTAATATTCATTGTGATATCTGTTTGCTCCAATATCCTGAATCATAACATCCTCTTCTTTTCGTTACATTTTATTTCCAGGCAAACCCCGCCTCAATACTAATGCCAGGCTAAGCTTGCCGCAATGCTAATCCCAGACTAAGCTCTCCGCAATATCAGCTCTCTGCGATATTAATTCCAGACAAAGCTCTCTGCGATACTCTGCCCTGCTTCCTGAGGCGTCTTCTGCTCCTGCGCCCGAAGCTGGTCCGCCTCGCCGCGGTATTCCTTCACCTCTACGCAAAAGCACCGGTAGTCTCCCACCACGTAGCAGTAGACAGTGCGGAAATCCTGGGACGTGTCGTCCACGATCAGTATGTAAAGATAATCCTTAGCGCTGGTATATATGGCGCTGGCACTGATCTGTGCATTTACATTGCTGTATAAGAGATTGTTCGTCAGCATATCCCGGAGCTGTTCATACTCCAGTACAGAATAATTCGTATCAAGATAGCTGCATGAGATCGTGGAGGTTCCCTCCGTTCCCACGTACCCGTCCTGTTTATAAACTGTCTTCTCCGACGAGCTGGCGTTATCATCCACAGACCATCCTGATGCTGCGGTATACGTTCCGGTCAACGGCTGTGAAACAGCTTCATTAACCTCTCCACCATACTCCTCCATGCCAAACTCACCTGTCGGTTCCATCGGCTCTGCCGCCGACTCCTCCACCCAGTTTCCCATCTCGTCAAAGTATCCGAAGCTTTCCTCTGCCATCGATGTAAAACCGCACACAGGACTGACCCCCAGAATCAGGCTCATCGCCAATGCCGCACCGGCTGATATATACCCCCGTTTGTTCATTCCTATCCTTCTCATAGCATCTCTCCTGAATCAATTATTGCTCTTGTATAAGTATAATAGGAAAACCGCTATTTGTCACGAAAGGAATTCTTAATTTTGTTATAAAGTTCCGGACAGACCACACACTCCATCATTTCATAAAAAATGTAACAACTACCCCCAGCACCAGCAGATGCACCGGGTAAAATGCATAAAACACGTATTTCAGCTCCTCATGCTTCGTCTGCCCGTTGTAGCACCAGATTCCGTAAAAGGACAGCGGGCCAGTGACGTGGATCAGACTGATCACGATGCCAAACACCGTCTTCAGCACATTTCTTGCATAGAACAGGTAAAACACTGATGTAAGCAGTACCATCGTCGGGCCGAACCTCACCCGGAAGAGCGCCGCCCAGATAACTGCCCCCAGCACGATACAGAAGCGCACCCAGGATGCCATAAAGCCCCTTCTCTCTTTGAACATATCGAGAAAATACAGCATCAGCAGGCAGATCACTGTTCCAAGCATGGCATTTTGTGAGGACAGATCCCAGACTGTCTGCTTCATCGCCAGATCATACGGCACCTCACTGATGAGCGCAAACACGGTCACTGACAGCAGATACCGCTTATAGCTGGAAGTATTGCGGAATCCCTCTACCAGAAGAAATGCAAAGATCGGCACCGCAAGCCCGCCTATCATCTGCATCACAGAACCGATGCCCGCCAGCATCATCAGATCCGGGCTGTCACTGAGCGCCTGAGAAAGCTGCTGCTGCGTATACTGATCCAGATGAATCATTCCATGCTCCACCACTGATATACCGATATGGTAAATCAACATTGATACACAGGCAAACATTTTCAGCCCAAATCCCGATACGGACGGCGTTTTCCAGACAACGCCCCGTCTTCCCATCCCTGTATCCATACGTTTCCTCCGTTCTGTGTCATAACACCCCTATATATCCACGCTATCACTTCATAACGAGATACCCCCGCAATTCTCGATCCATCACTCCATGCCGAGATTACCCCATAATTCTCAATCCATCATTTCATACCGAGATTTCCCCGTAATTTCTACTCCATCGCTTTCCCTCGGGGTTCAGAAATCCCGGATCACCTCCAGCGCCGGAAGCGCATTTCCATCATAATCAAACAGCGCCTGATTCGCCCACTCGTTTCCTCCCGGGCCTTTCTCATTCATATACTCACACGCTTCCATCGTAGCCCAGCCGCTTCCCGGCACCGGTATCCAGGCCGGTTCCCAGTAACAAAAACCGCGGCCCAGCCCCTCCTGCACCTCCCGGATCACCTTTATCAACGCCTTCATAAAGTCCGACTGTCCCTGCGGTGTCATGGGGAATGGGACTTTGGCAGCCAACTCCGGCTTCGTCGCCATGCCCTTTCTCATATCGTCGGAAAGCTGCTCATACTCCCGGTAATCCTCTGAGGTGTGGCCCATGGAGGTCTCCACCACGATCAGCGGCTTCTGATACCTCCCGGCAATATCATTCATATTATATCTTAAATCCTCCAGACTGCCGTGCCAGAACGCGTAATACGAAAGCCCGATGCAGTCGAAGTCCTCGCCTTCATTTTCAAAATATTTGTCAAACCATGTGCGGTAAAGCTCATTGTTTCCGCCGTTATCCAGATGCACCATTACCAAAGCAGATGGATCTGCTTCCCGCACAGCACGGATACCTGCACTGACAAAGCGGGCGATATTCGCATATTCCGGCACTCTCCCGTAAGGCCAAAGCAGCCCGTTCGAAAGCTCGTTTCCCACGGACACCATCTGCGGGAGAATATCCTGTTCACGGCAGGTTTTCATCACCTGAGCCGTATAATCATAAACGGCCTGTTCAAGCCCCTTTACATCCATGCCCCTCCACGATTTCGGTATCGTCTGCTTGCCGGGGTCCGCCCAGAAGTCACTGTAATGAAGATCCAGAAGCCATCCGACTCCCGCCCTCTTTGCTCTCTTTGCAAGAGTCAATACCGTATCAAGATCACATATTCCCGCGCCATACGGCTTTCCCGTTTCGCTGTATGGGTCATTCCAGAGCCGCAGCCGCACCATATTCATCCCATACGATTTCAAAATATCCATAGCATCCCCGGAGATCCCATGGTCATAAAATCTGCCTCCGCACCGCTCCACCTCCAGCAGAGTCGATACATCCATTCCTCTCATCCAGTCGTTCATCTATCTGTCCCTGTGACCGCACAGGCCCGAATATCTCCGGAAACGTCTTTCCTGCCATTTCCCGGGATATTCCGGCGCCGCGGCGCATTCATATTTTGCTGGTTTTCTTACTCTCTAATTAACTTACACTCCTGCTTTGCAGGCGCTACCACACATATAAGTCCACGGATTGCTCCGCACTTTGTGCTCCCGCAATCCTGACAGGCATTCGGAATCCGGGCTATTGCCCTGCTTCCTCATACCTGTTGTCGTCTCAAAAACATAGCCCGAATGGTCTGCAAGCAGCCCATCAGCCCCTGCTTTGAGACTGGACTTATGCAGTAAAATCTTCAAATTCCGTGTAACGCTTTCCAATACTCTTGTAGCGGAACCGTGCCATCTCGTTCTTTGCAAGGACATCCTCCTCGGTTCCGGTATACTGGCCTGTCTCTTATACACATCTCCGAGCCCACGAGACGGAGCTACATCT
>CAMTFT010000213.1 GCA_947071365.1 uncultured bacterium
TAGCTCCGTCTCGTGGGCTCGGAGATGTGTATAAGAGACAGGGTCAGGAACGAAGCACACATCCTGCGGATGCAGCGGGTGCGCGGCGGCGGATCATGCTTCCTGCCATGAAGCGGGAACAAAGCGTGCAGCTTTCGGGCCTTCCTGCGGGCGAGAAGAAACATGCGACCGCTGTAAAGATAAAAATTGAGGAGATATGAAAAATGGCAATTGAAGTAGTAAGAGAATATTTGAAGCAGTGGAATGCGGACGAAAGGATCATAGAGTTTCCGACCTCCAGCGCGACGGTGGAGCTGGCGGCTCAAGCAGCGGGCTGTGAGCCGGCCAGGATCGCAAAGACGCTGTCATTTCTCGTAAATGACCATGCGGTGCTGATCGTCGCGGCGGGAGATGTGAAGGTGGACAATGCGAAATACAAGGCGTTATTCCACACGAAAGCGAAGATGCTGACTGCCGAGCAGGTCACGGAAATGATCGGACATGCTGTGGGCGGTGTCTGCCCCTTCGGTGTGAAGGAGGGCGTGGAGATCTATCTGGACGAGTCACTGAAAAGGTTCCAAACAGTCTTTCCGGCTGCGGGAAGCAGCAACAGCGCCATTGAAGTGACGATGGAGGAGCTTGAAACGTATTCGGGAAGCCGGAACTGGGTGGATGTCTGTAAGCTGAGATAGAAGGCGGATAAACCACAGTTTTGGGTGTGATACGGGGATAAATGGTTGTGTTTTGCGGCAAAATATTGTATGATTTGTCCAGAGGCAGGAATATTTGTGGATAGGAGGCGGCTACTTATGGAAATCAATATTCAGGCGGTCGTATGGCTTGGTATTCTGGTGGTTCTTCTGGCTGTTGAGGCGATCACACTGGGGCTGACTACGATATGGTTTGCAGGCGGCGCTCTGGCAGCGTTTGGAATGGCAGTTGCCGGGACAGACGTCTTGCCTCAGATTATCGTATTTTGTGTTGTTTCTGTTCTTTTGCTGGTCATTACACGTCCGGCCGCGGTCCGATGGCTCAACAGGGATCATGTGAGGACGAATGCCGGGAGCCTGATCGGGGAAACTGCCGTTGTCACGGAATCGATAGACAATCTGGCGAACACGGGGCAGGCACAGGTAAAGGGGCAGTACTGGACAGCGCGCGCTTTGCAGGATAATCAGAAAATAGAAACCGGAAAAACAGTAAAAATCAAAGAAATCAGCGGAGTTAAGCTGATCGTAGAGGAGGTTTGAAAACATGTCGGGAAGAACAGGAATATCATTTAATACGCTTCTTGTAGTGATTCTAGTAGTCTTGCTTTTGCTGATCCTGGCAAGCTGCATTAAGATCGTGCCGCAGGCCCAGGCTTTTATCGTGGAGCGTCTCGGAGGCTACAGAGGCACATGGAACGTAGGAGTTCATTTTAAGGTTCCGTTTATTGACCGCGTTGCAAAAAGGGTAAATCTCAAGGAACAGGTTGTGGATTTTGACCCGCAGCCGGTTATCACGAAGGATAACGTAACGATGCGGATCGATACGGTAGTCTTTTTCCAGATCACAGATCCGAAGCTGTTCACATACGGGGTGGAGAATCCCATCATGGCTATTGAAAATCTGACAGCGACAACGCTCAGAAATATCATCGGTGATATGGAGCTGGATCAGACGCTTACCTCCCGCGAGATCATCAATACGACGATGCGCTCTACGCTGGACGTTGCCACAGACCCGTGGGGCATCAAGGTAAACCGTGTGGAGCTGAAGAATATTCTGCCGCCTGCTCAGATCGTTGACGCGATGGAGAAGCAGATGAAGGCGGAGCGTGAACGAAGAGAAGCCATTCTGAAAGCGGAAGGTGAGAAAAAGTCTTCCATTTTGGTGGCAGAAGGTAATAAACAGTCGGCAATTCTTGACGCTGAGGCTGAAAAGCAGGCGGCCATTCTCCGGGCGGAGGCTGAGAAGGAGAAGATGATCCGCGAGGCCGAAGGTGAGGCGGAGGCAATCCTTAAGGTGCAGCAGGCAAAGGCGGAAGGTATCCGGCTGATCAAAGAAGCGGCTGCAGACCAGGCAGTGCTGACACTGAAGAGCTTTGAGACGCTGGAAAAGGTGGCCGACGGACAGGCAACGAAGATCATTATTCCATCCGAGCTGCAGAATGTGGCCGGGATGGTTAAGGCAGTCACGGAGGTTGCGAAGGACTGAGTCGGGCAATGTGGTCAGTGACTGATGCAGAGACGACTGAGCCGGACAATGTGGTCAGTGACTGATGCAGAGACGGCTGAGCCGGACAATGTGGTCAGTGACTGATGCAGAGACGGCTGAGCCGGACAAAGCGGCCCGCGATTGATAGACACAAAAGGCGGAGGAGAATATTATGAATTTAAAAGGCAGGAACTTCCTTACACTTAAGGATTATACGCCGGAGGAGATCGCGTATCTTCTGGATCTGTCTGCGGATCTGAAGGCGAAAAAAAAGTCAGGAGAGCTGACACCGTATCTGACGGGAAAAAATATTGCACTGATTTTTGAGAAGACGAGTACCCGTACGAGGTGTTCCTTTGAGGTGGCAGCGCATGATCTGGGAATGCATGTGACGTATCTGGACCCTCAGGGTTCTCAGATCGGCAAAAAGGAGAGCATAAAGGATACGGCCCGCGTACTGGGGCGGATGTATGACGGAATCGAGTACCGCGGTTTCGGTCAGGATATCGTGGAGGAGCTGGCGAAGTATGCAGGAGTTCCGGTATGGAACGGTCTGACGAATGAATACCATCCGACGCAGATGCTGGCGGATATGCTGACGATCCGGGAACATTTCGGAGATCTGAAGGGAAAGAAGCTCGCGTATTTCGGTGACGCGCGGTATAACATGGGTAATTCTCTGATGATCGTCTGTGCAAAGCTGGGTATGCATTTTGCGGCCTGCACTTCAAAGGAATATTTCCCGAATGATGAGCTGGTAGATGAGTGCAGAGAGTATGCGAAGGCCAGCGGCGGAACGATCACTCTGACGGAGAGTATCGAGGAAGGCGCAAAGGATGCCGATGTGATTTACACGGATGTATGGGTATCCATGGGCGAGCCGGATGATGTATGGGCGGAGCGCATCAAAAAGCTGCTGCCGTATCAGGTAAATGCAAAGGTGATGTCCATGGCAAAGGAAAACGCCATTTTCATGCACTGCCTGCCAGCATTCCATGACCTTGACACGAAGATCGGAAAAGAGATCCATGAGAAATTCGGTCTGGAGGCCATGGAGGTCACGGATGAGGTGTTTGAGTCTGCGCAGTCGGTGGTGTTTGACGAGGCGGAGAACAGAATGCACACGATTAAGGCAGTGATCGCTGCAACGATGGGAATTTAGAATGAAAAAAGTAAGAGAGAAGGACGTTCGGATTCTGGAAGCCTTCTGTGTTGTGACGGCTTTGATTGCAGGAGCGCTCTGTGTTCTTTATCTGTTTGACCTGTTGCAGAATCATTGGTTCCTGAATTTTATTCTGGGGCTGGCGGTTCTGCTTCACGTGTCGTTGACGCTGCTGTTTCTGATTCAGAAAAAGAAGCTTTTAATGACTGGGTCGGCGATCCTGCTGGTGGTCTATGCGGCCAGCCTGGTCTATCTGAATATTTTTTGAGACAGGCGCCGGTATGGCAGGAGTTTCAGGCACGGAAATTTTCACCTGCATTGTGATAGTTTGAATATTCAGGAATTATGATGTATGGCGCAAATATCGAACGGGAGTAGTTGGATATGAAGAAAAAGATTCTGCGGGCACTTAGCCGGAAAGAGGGCTATGTGTCCGGCCAGGAGCTGTGTGAGGAGCTCGAGGTTTCGCGCACGGCAGTCTGGAAAGTGATCAATCAGTTGAAGGAAGAAGGCTATGAGATAGAATCCGTGCCCAGAAAAGGGTATCGGATTCTTAAGCGTCCTGACTGTATTACGTCAGAGGAAGTGGAGAGCCGTATTGAGACGAGATGGGCGGGAAGAAATGTCTGCTTCCTTGAAACGGTGGATTCTACGAACAATGAGGCCAGCCGCCTTGCCGAGAACGGCGCTCCTGAGGGAACACTGGTGCTGGCGGAGGAACAGAGTAGCGGCAAGGGAAGACGGGGCCGCACCTGGGTAACTCCTGCGAAAAGCACAATTGCCATGAGCCTTGTGGTGCGGCCGAAGATTCTGCCGGCCCGGGCTTCCATGATGACTCTGGTAATGGGACTGGCAGTGGCATACGGCTGCCGGGACTGCTGCGGTGTGGATACGGGAATCAAGTGGCCGAATGACATCGTGGTGGACGGAAAGAAGATCTGCGGTATCCTGACGGAGATGAGCAGTGAGATAGATTACATCAAGTATCTTGTGATCGGCGCGGGGATCAATACAAATGTTGAACATTTTCCACCCGAGCTGCAGCAAACTGCGGTATCCCTGCATCAGGTCACGGGCAGCCGCCCGGATCGCGCGGCGCTTGTTGCAGCCTGCATGAAACGTTTTGAGAAATTTTATGAGAAGTTTTTGCAGACGCAGGACTTCTCGCTGCTGCAGGAGACTGTCTCTTATACACATCTGACGCTGCCGACGACTTAATAGGTGTAG
>CAMTFT010000214.1 GCA_947071365.1 uncultured bacterium
AGACAGATATAAGGAGATTTTGTATGATTATTGGAAATAAAGAATTTGATACCGAAAATAAATGCTACATCATGGGAATTTTAAATGTCACGCCGGATTCTTTTTCCGATGGCGGCAAATTCAACCGCCTCGATGACGCACTGCGCCACACAGAGGAAATGATAAAAGACGGCGCGGATATCATTGATATCGGCGGCGAATCCACCCGTCCGGGTCATCAGGTCATTACAGATGAAGAAGAAATTGCCCGGGTCACGCCTGTGATCGAGGCAGTGAAGAGCCGTTTTGACATTCCCGTGTCCATCGACACATATAAGGGGCAGGTAGCAGAAGCAGCACTGCAGGCAGGAGCAGACCTGGTCAATGATATCTGGGGATTCAAGCATGACCGCCGCGTGGCAGAGCTTACCGCAAAATACAATGCCGCCTGCTGTCTGATGCACAATCGCCATGAGGCCGTCTATGATGATTTTCAGAAGGATGTGCTCTCTGATCTGGAGGAATGCGTCCACATTGCAAGGGAAGCCGGTGTGCCAGACGACAAAATCATGCTGGATCCCGGTGTGGGCTTTGGCAAAACGTACGAGATGAATCTGGAGATCATGAACCACGTTGAAATTCTTCACAAACTCGGCTTCCCGATACTTCTTGGCACCTCCCGCAAGTCCATGATCGGACTTACCCTGGATCTGCCCGCGACAGACCGCCTGGAGGGCACACTTGCCACAACGGTCATGGGTGTGATGAAGGGTTGCGCCTTCGTGCGGGTACACGATATCAAGGAGAACCGCCGTGTGATCCGAATGACGGAGGCGATACTGCGTCACTGACCGGTGTAGATTGACATTCGCCAGTATAGCTTCACCCGGCAGCGAAGTTAACGCTAACTGGCACAGCTCACACTTTCTAACACAGTTAGCCTTAATTAATATATCACAATGCAGGAGATTATCATGGATAAAATTACGATACAAAACCTGGAAATCTTCGCCCATCATGGCGTATTTCCGGAAGAAAATACACTTGGGCAGAAATTTATTCTGTCCGCCGTACTGTACACAGACACACGAAAAGCCGGAATGAGTGACGCGCTGGAACACTCCACCCACTACGGCGAGGTCAGCCATTTTATTAAGGGCTTCGTGGAAAGTCATACGTACAAGCTGATAGAAAGCGTTGTGGAACAACTGGCGCAGGAGCTTTTGCTGACATTTCCGCTGATTGAAAAAGTCGATCTGGAGATCAAAAAGCCCTGGGCTCCCATCGGCCTGCCGCTGGATACCGTTTCCATTCAGATCTCCCGCGGATGGCACACCGCCTATATCGCCCTCGGCTCCAATCTCGGTGATAAAAAAGGATACCTTGACATGGCAGTTTCCATGCTGAAAAAACATCGTCTCTGCCAGGTAAAAAAAGTGGCCGATTATCTCGTGACCGCGCCCTACGGCGGTGTCGAACAGGACGATTTTCTGAACAGCGCTCTGGAGCTGCGCACGTTACTGACCCCGGAAGAGCTGCTGAAGGAACTGCATGTGATCGAACAGTCTGCACACCGGGAACGTCTGGTTCACTGGGGTCCCCGTACCCTCGATCTGGACATCCTTCTCTATGACGATCTCGTCATGGATACGGAAACACTGCATATTCCTCATGTCGAGATGCACAAAAGGGATTTCGTGCTGATCCCGCTGGCACAGATTGCGCCGTATAAGCGACATCCGCTGCTGCATGATACTGTGGAGGAGTTGTTGCATAAGATCACACCATAGCAAAAGGATTGCATTTTCTGCGTCCTGCCCTTAACATGGATCTGATCCGGATGACAATCCCGGATAAACCGAACAGCCGTAACCAAAGATATATTAAAATCTGAAAAACATCCCGGAGCAGCATTTTTGTGTGCCCTTCCGGGATGTTCTTTTCATTTCAGCCACTGTTAACGAAACGGTTACATCTCCTCCTTCGCCTTATGCAGCCTCTCATTCATTTTCCTGACATTATGCTTTCCAACAAGAAACAGCACGACCCACATCACGACAAAAATCAAAGCAAAGATCCCAAAATAACTCAAAAATCCCGCAATGCTGTGCTCCATCCAGTACATAAAGTATGCAGCCGGCATCATTATGAAGGAAATGACCAGAAAGTATATCCCGGTTTGCTTTATAAGACTACAGTTTTCTATCTCCCATATTGCCGAACTTGCCGCAAACCCTGTGCCTATCAGCCCGCACAGAAGCGTCTGCAGAATGACCGCATTGATCTCATTTCCCATCATAGAGACAAGCTCAGGCACACAGGGCGTATAATATCCCCCGGCCCATCCAAGCGAAATAAATATTGTGATTACGTATCCGATTGCAATCCCCACCGGAAATCCCAATGCGCCGCGCAGAATAATCTTTTTCTTCATTTTTCCACCTCAGATCCCCAATATTTTTTTGATTTTGGAAACGTATCTTCTGGATACGTACGTTACCGCTCCATTCGACAACCGAACGCAGATCGTCCCTGTAAAGCTCAGATCAAAGCTGCTGACCTTTTTCAGATTGATGATCTCCGAATTTGAGATGCGGACGAACCGATGCGGATTCAACCGTTCCTCTACCTCATACAACCGAAGGCGAAGAACATATTCGCCCTTATCCGTAACAGCAAAGACCTTTCCCGTATTTGAAAAAATCCGAATCAGCTTCTCCTGCTCCAGCACCTCAACCTTTCCGTCCCTGATGCCGGAAATTATCTGCGGAGCCTCCTCCGACAGCTTTCTTACAATATCCTGAACCTCATCCGTCATCGCAGAAGCCATTACGACTATCTTTGGTTCCGTGTAAGCGCTGTCAATTTTGATTTCGACCTGCATTGCCGCCTGCCACCTCCTGGTATGTAATTGCTGCACCTCTATATGTGCATTATATGGAGAATTTATTTTTCTTTCAACTGATTTGCGACAGGCGGTCGCTTTTACGGAATAAGTGGATTTAATCTGCTCAATGTATAGAAAAACAGTGCGCCGTTTTTGCAGCGCACTGTTCTCTATTTTTCTTCCCATACCTTTTGGATTTCTTTAGGGAAAACACTTTGAATCCTTTCTTTATTCCGGCCTTCCATATAGTATTCCGGCAACTGTTCCTTCCGATACCTTGCTTCCACGCTGCCCTGTGTATATTTTACCAACAGCTCCGTAAAATACTGTTCCCAACTGAAATATTTTTCACACGCAATATAGTCACCTGGATTTTCCAGTATCTCTCTGATTCCCGGTATCTGCAGGATATCTGATTTCAAAATAATCCACTCAAAGGACTCTGGCAAATACAGCATAACATGTTTTCTATACTGAATATACGCCATAATCTTTTCCATATACGCACCAAATGCAGCCCCATCTGCAACAATTATTGCCATTTTCTGCTGATTTACTTTGCTTAATGCTGCATATATATTAGAATTTCCCGATGCGCTGATACATTCCGCATTTGGGGGACAGCATCTCTGCAAAAATTGAAACCCCGATTTAGAATCTTCGGATAAAAAAACTGCATCTTCCTGTATATGACCTTCCATATATTCCAAGTGATAAATTGCATAAAATTCGTGATACACCTGCTCCGGAAAATGATACTTTCCCGCCGTACGAATCCCATAAATTTCATTTACGCTATACGGAAGGTTCTTCAACGCTTCTCTGGTAATCAATACGTAATAATTATCAGTTCCCTGTATAAAATCTGCAAATTCCTTTGTCCGTATAAAGCTATAACCCTCATCAATAAAAATAATACTTCCACACATTATCTCCAAATATGCTTTCCAGTCCTGCTCATTTCCCGAAAACACTGTGCATGGACAATCTCCGGTAATCCGAATCAAGCCTTGATTACCACTACTTCTGTAGTCTCTTATCAAGTCCACCAGCGTCGTTTTACCGGTCGCGCTATCCCCCTGTATAATGGTAATATTTCTTTTTATCTCAAACACATATTTTAAACGGGGAGATTCGACGATGACCCGATGCGTTCCTTTCACTGCAATCCCTCCCTACAGATATTCCAAAGAAGTAAGTACAAACTCCTCAGCAGAACGTACGACTTTAGCTGCATTAACAATTTCGATTTCAAACGGTGCCAGTGAATCAAGCGGCATATAATACCGCAAATTTACAGTGACATCCTGTTTCTTTCCAATTTCCAGCAACCACTTTGCGCAATTCGCTCCACAGCTTGTCGCGTCAAATATCTTTTGCGGCATCTCATAAATCATAATCAGAGTCTGCAGACCCCCGGACAGTTTTTCCGGCGGTATCGGCCCCAAAACAGGGCTTTCAATAACTCCCCCTGTAATATAGCGTGATTTATCTACAGACACAAGCATCTGCTGTACAAATGCATCCTGAAACCAGTCCAGCTCATAGCTGTACTTAAACCATATCGGGCCATAGCACACTTCGTCCATTTCACCATAGAAAATTTTCAGCATACCGTTTCCTTCCTGAGTACCGTGTATCATTTTATTTGGTTATTCTTCTTGAATATCGGATTGCATATTCTTTTTCACAACC
>CAMTFT010000215.1 GCA_947071365.1 uncultured bacterium
GATGTAGCTCCGTCTCGTGGGCTCGGAGATGTGTATAAGAGACAGGATCTGCACACCGCTCTTCGGCGATGCGGAAGCATCCGTCACCATCATCATATTAAAAAAGCCCTGTACGATCGTCTGGGAAATATCCAGAATATTCACATTGTTCTCCGCCAGGTATGTACACACCTTGGCGATAATACCTACCGTATCTTTTCCTACCACTGTAATAATCGTCTTTTTCATCTTTTTCCCTTTCCGCTATACAGCAATCAACGCAGACGGCTCGTCCCGCTTTGCGATCTGTATCGGGAAATCCTCCGCTTTAAAGGGGTTATCTCCCATGGTGATCTCTGCACAGACCGTTGCCAGCGCAAGCGCCTCATAATTATTTTCCTTACTCAAATGCCCCAGCATAACTGCCTTCATCTTATCGTGCAGGATCTCACCCAGCAGCCGCCCCGCATTGTCATTCGATAAATGGCCTTTAAATCCAAGGATCCTCTGTTTCAGATAATACGGATATGTCCCCACCTGAAGCATGTTCACATCATGGTTCGATTCAATCAAAACTGAATCAAGATTTTTCAGATGGTCCACTATGTAATCATCGTAATACCCCAGATCCGTTGCCACCGCCACGGATTTATCCTCGCAGGAGAGTCTGTATGCCACCGGCTCTGCCGCATCGTGGGATACGCGAAATGGCTGTATCTCCAGCTCGCTGATATGAAAGGACTCATCCGGAACGATCTCGTGAAACAGGGATTCATCTACTTTTCCCAGCATCTTCTGGCCCAGCATCGCCTTTTTGGTCCCCGCCGAACAGAAAACAGGTATCCCGTATTTTCTGGCCAGCACGCCAAGCCCTTTGATATGATCCGAGTGCTCATGGGTAATCAGAATTCCCTCCAGCTCCTCTGGCTTTCTGTCGATCGAATTCAATCCGGCAACCACTTTTTTCCCGCTGATCCCGGCATCGATCAACACCCCCGTATGTTCTGTTCCGACATAGATACAGTTGCCGCTGCTTCCGCTGGCTATACTACAAAAATCCATGCTCCACCAATCCTTTGTCTATTTGTTCATACGTATTTTCCACAAAATCACTGCTGTTGTCAATCACAAAATTACATTTTGCGCGATATTCTTCCTCGCTCAACTGATTCTTCATAATCTGCCGGCTCTTTTCTTCACTGTATCCCCGGCTTTCGGCAAGCCGCGCCATCCGCACCGCAGCATCTGTATGGATATACCAGATCTCATCACAGATCAGATCATACTTATCTTCCAGAAGCAGTGCCGCTTCGATGACACAAAACGGCACGCTTCCTTTCCTCTTCTCTTTTTCAAGCTCCGCGGCAATGTAAGCTTTCACCGCCGGATGTACGATACGGTTCAAAACCTCCAGCCGGGATGCATCCGCAAAAACCGCGGCCGCCAGCTTTTTGCGGTCAATGCAGCCATCCTCCTGCAGGATATCCCCGCCGAACACCTCCACTATCTTTCTGTAGCATTCCTGCCCCGGCTCCTGAAGCAGCTTCCCCACCTCGTCAGCCTGTATCACCCGGGCATGGTGCTGCGCACTTAAGTACGCAAGTATCGTGCTTTTTCCGGCGCCCACTCCGCCGGTGATTCCAAGTATTTTCACAATATATTCCTCTATTTCGCCTCGTACCAGTTTGCTCCGTCATGAATGTCCACTTCCAGCCGCACCTTCATCTGTGCCGCGTTCTGCATTTCCCGAACCATCATCTCCCGAACCTCGTCAATCTCCTCTATCGCCGTCTCCACCAGAAGCTCATCGTGAACCTGAAGGATCAGCCTGGACTTCATGCCCCGGGAACGCAGCCACTCATTTACGCGGTTCATGGCTATCTTGATGATGTCCGCAGCCGTACCCTGGATCGGGGCATTCATCGCCACCCGCTCTCCGAAGGAGCGCTGCATGAAGTTCGAAGACTGCAGCTCCGGCACCGGCCTTCTGCGGCCGAACATCGTCGTCACGTATCCGTTTTTCTTTGCATCCTCAACTGCCCGGTCAAGGAACTGTTTAATGCCGGGATACGTCCTGAAATACTGCTCAATATATTCCTGGGCTTCCTTACGCGTAATGCTCAGATCCTGGCTCAGTCCAAAGGAGCTGATACCGTAGACAATACCAAAATTGACCGCCTTGGCATTGCGGCGCAGCAGCGGCGTGACTTCCTCCGGCGCCACATGAAATACCTGGGACGCTGTGATCGTGTGAATATCCTGGGCATCCTGATACGCCTGGATCAGCTTGTCGTCATCGGACAGGTGCGCCAGCACACGCAGCTCGATCTGTGAATAATCCGCATCCAGAAATACAAAGCCTTCCTCCGGCACAAAGACCTTCCGGATCAGCCTTCCCAGCTCCATACGGATGGGAATGTTCTGCAGGTTCGGATCCGTACTGCTGATTCTGCCGGTGGCCGTGATCGTCTGATGGAACTTCCCGTGTATCCGGCCATCCTCCGAAATAAAATTCGCCAGCCCGTCCGCGTACGTGGATTTCAGCTTCGTCATCTGACGGTATTCCAGAATATCCGACACGATCGGGAACTCTGCAGCCAGCTTTTCCAGTACATCCGCAGCCGTAGAATATCCCGTCTTTGTCTTTTTGCCGTGGGGAAGCTGCAGCTTTTCAAACAGTATCACGCCAAGCTGTTTCGGAGAATTGATATTGAATGTCTCTCCTGCTGCATCGTAGATATTCTGTTCCAGCTCACCGATGCGGCCCATGAGCTGTTCTCCGTATACCTTCAGCTCCTCCGCTTTTACACGGATGCCCTCCCGCTCCATATCAGCCAGCGTATAGACGAGGGGCATTTCGATCTCTTCATACAACTGCTTCATTCCTGCCTCTGCAAGTTTGGACTCAATGACGGGAAATGCTTCAAACAGAACAGACACATTTCTTCCCGCATATTCGAGAAATGCTTCCCGTTTTTCCTCCCGCACCTTAGACAGCGCGTCCTTTCCGAACAATTCAGCCCTGGACGGAATCATACGGCCCAGATACTCCCTCGCAATATCCTCCGCCTCATAGCTGTCCTTCAGCGGATTCATCAGATAAGCGCCGATCGCCGCATCTGCCACCTTTTCCCTGTACGCAGATGGTATCTGCAAATACGGAAGCTGCTCTTTTAAGTGCATCGTAACCACAGATAAAGCGTCTTTTGCCAGATCCGATATCTTTCCGCAAAGGTACTGCTCCGTCAAAAAGCCCTCCGGCTCAAAGTAATACGCCTCTTTCCCAGAAAAACAGACTGCTGCCCCCAGAAGCTGCCCCTGTTCCGCCAAAATCATAAAAGCGGCGCGTTTTCCTTCCGCCTGCCCGAATATTTCCTCCGCTTCGGAAAAATCGCAGACGCAACGCACGTCCGGCGCTTCCGTCTTCTCCTCCTCATCAATCTGAACGCGTTTTAGGAGATTTTTGAATTCCAGACGGCGGCAAAGCTCCAGCGCTTCCTTCGTATAAAGATTTTCGATTTTTGCCGCCTCCGAGTCAAGCTCAAAGGGCGCCTCCAGCTCAATGGTAGCCAGCACCTTGCTCATCTCGGCCATATCATAGTGACTGCGCAGCGCTTCTCTGGCCTTTGTCGGCGTAATTTCATCCACATGGGCGTACGCCTCCTCAATGCAGCCGTATTTCACGATCAGCTTCGTCGCCGTCTTTTCTCCGATCCCCGGCACCCCCGGGATATTGTCGGAGGTATCTCCCATCAGCGCCTTCACATCAATAAACTGGACCGGCGTCACCTGATACCGTTCCAGTACATCCTTCGCATAATATTCCTCGATCTCAGTTCCCGTAGCTTTCGTCTTCGGGATCAATATCCTGACATCCTCCCTGGCAAGCTGCAGCAGATCGCGGTCGCCCGATACGATGCATACCTCCAGACCCTTTTTCTCCATCTGCCGGGAGACCGTGCCGAGAATGTCATCCGCCTCGTAGCCCTCAAGCTGCATCACCGGAATCTGCATCGCCTGCAGCATCTCCTTCATCAGCGGCACCTGCTCGTGCAGCTCCTGGGGCATCGGCTTACGCGTCCCCTTGTATCCGTCATACATCTTGTGCCGGAAGGTCGGCGCCTTCAGGTCAAAGGCCACTGCCACATACGAAGCCCCTTCTTCCTCCAGTACCTTAAAAAGAATATTCAAAAATCCATACACCGCATTCGTATGGAGTCCTTCGCTGTTCGTCAGTACCGGCAATCCATAAAACGCCCGGTTCAGGATGCTGTGTCCGTCTATCAAAACTATTTTTTCTTTTTCTGCCATTATGCACCTCTCGCAATGATTTTCTACTCTTCCGCTGCTCCGCTCTCCGTCCCGGGCAGCTTTTCTTCCGTCTGCGGCGCCCTTAACTGCGAACCGTCTCCGCTGTGCAGCCTGTGGATCGCCCTGTGGAAGGTACTATGCTGTGCTTCACCTTTGTGTACCTCAAATCCCGTATAGACGCTCAGCAACAGAAGCAGTTCCGCCAGAATCAGCGTAAATCCTGTCTCTTATACACATCTGACGCTGCCGACGACTTAATAGGTGTA
>CAMTFT010000216.1 GCA_947071365.1 uncultured bacterium
GTATTTACATTTCAAAATATTCCGGCGTATCGCCAATGATTCCACTCGTATTCTTTGTTGCAGGCGAAAGAATAAGTGTTTATAATGAAGGAGGAACTGAATGAACGAAAACAAAAAACAGAATATGCAGAAACCAGAAAAGAATGAGCTTTTAGAGCCGCTTCGGAAAATGAATCTGATGGATGATTTCCTGTTCGATGTGACGACAGTCAATATAGAAGCTTGCCGAATTATCATTGAACTGTCCCTGGGTATTCGGATAAAGGAGATTCGCTGGAAAGAGGGACAGAAGGTGGTGCACAATCTCCCAGGGAAGCGCGGTATCCGGATGGATTTCTATGTGGAGGATGCGCAGAATAGAATTTTTGACGTGGAAATGCAGAAGCGCAATCGCGGGAATATCCCAAAGCGGACACGGTATTACCAGGCTTTGCTGGATGCACCATTGCTGAAAAGCGGTGAGGAAGGTTTTGACAATTTGAAACCGACTTATATCGTGGTGATTTGCGGCTTCGACCAGTATCACCAGGGAAAGTACCGGTATACCTTCCGCAGCGTTTGCAGTGAGGTGCCGGGACTGGAGCTTGGCGATGAATGCACAAAGATCATTCTGAACACGAAAGGGAAAAATGACGGTGAAGTAGAACGGCCGCTCGTTGACTTCCTGCATTACGTGGAAAACAGTAGCGCTGCAGGCATATCGGAGGACTGCGATGAGAGACTGGTGCATCTGCATACGATTGTGGAGAAAGTCAAAGCAAGTGAGCAGATGGGAGTGACGTATATGAAAATGCAGGAGCGTGACCGGCAGATCAGAGAGGATGGGAGAGAAGCAGGAAGAAGAGAGGGCGAAAGAGCCAAACTGTTGTCTCTGGTTCAAAAGAAGCTGGAAAAGGGAAAAACTGTGGAGCAGATTGCAGAGGATCTGGAGGAAGAGATATCAGTAATAAACGGACTGGTGAAGCACCTGGAAGAAGAGGGCGGAGCAGGAGTTTGATTTTTACGCAGAAAAAAGGTTGATTTTTTCCCGCTTTGATGATATTGTGATATTGCTCATATGACTGACGGAAGTGGAGTATCGGCGCAGCAGGGAGCTGCCGCCGGTAAAACCACAGGGAGTATGAGCCTTGGAGGCCGACCGTCTGGGCATTGCGTGATACGTTTTTGTCTGGAGTGCGGTCTTTTTATTTTACTCTGAATTGTAAGGCGTTTCGGGCCGGCAGTTTGGGAGAAGCAAGAAGAAGCAGGAAAGTGCGATTTGAAAACGCAGCAAGTGGAAAAGGAGAAAAGCGCCATGGAAATGATTTCTTTGGAAAAGGAACTGAAGGAGAACAGCTACCCGGGCAGAGGAATTGTGATCGGAAAATCTGCGGATGGTACGAAGGCAGTAGCAGCGTATTTTATTATGGGCAGAAGCGAGAACAGCAGGAACCGCGTATTTGTGGAGGACGGAGAGGGAATCCGCACACAGGCTTTTGACCCGTCAAAGCTTACCGACCCGAGCCTTATTATCTATGCACCGGTTCGCGTGCTGGACAATAAGACGATTGTGACAAACGGCGACCAGACGGATACGATTTATGAGGGAATGAAGCAGGGGCTGACCTTTGAACAATCGCTGCGCAGCCGCGAGTTCGAGCCGGACGCGCCGAATTACACACCGCGTATTTCCGGTATCATGCAGGTGGAGAACGGGACATACAGCTATGTGCTGTCTATTTTGAAGAGCAACAACGGCAATCCGGCAGTCTGCAACCGTTACACATTTGATTACGGGAACGGCGTTGCGGGAGAGGGCCATTTTATTCATACTTACAAGTGCGACGGCAATCCGCTGCCGAGTTTTGAGGGAGAGCCGAAGCTTGTGGCAATTCCGGATGATATGGAAGCGTTCACTGACATGCTATGGAACAGTCTGAATGAGGACAATAAGGTATCTCTGTTCGTGCGTTATATTGATATCGTAACGGGAGCGTATGAGACAAAGATCGTAAATAAAAACCAGTAAACAATTACTATATACAGGAGAGAATATTATGAATGAATTAGCACTGAAATACGGATGCAACCCGAACCAGAAGCCGTCCCGCATCTATATGGCGGACGGCAGTGAGCTTCCAATCAAAGTCCTTTCCGGCAAGCCGGGCTATATCAATTTCCTGGACGCATTTAACGGCTGGCAGCTCGTGCGAGAGCTGAAGGAGGCGACAGGGCTTCCGGCAGCCACATCTTTTAAGCACGTTTCACCGGCAGGCGCAGCTGTGGGCCTTCCGCTGGATGAGACGCTGGCAAAGATTTACTGGGTAGAGGATTATGAGAATCTCTCTCCGCTGGCATGTGCGTATGCGAGAGCAAGAGGCGCAGACAGAATGTCTTCTTTCGGAGATTTTATTTCACTTTCAGATGTCTGCGATAAGGACACGGCGCTTCTCATCAAACGGGAGGTATCGGACGGAGTGATCGCACCGGGATATACAGAGGAAGCTTTTGAGATTCTCGGTCAGAAAAAGAAGGGTAATTACAATGTAATCCAGATTGATGAAAATTACCGGCCGGAGCCGATCGAGCACAAGCAGGTGTACGGCATTACCTTTGAACAGGGCCGCCAGGAGCTGAAGATCGATGATGCACTGATCTCCAATTATGTAACGGAGAAAAAAGAGATCCCGGCAGAGGCTGCCATGGATCTGAAGATCGCCCTGATCACCTTAAAATATACGCAGTCCAATTCTGTCTGCTACGTAAAAGGCGGTCAGGCCATCGGTATCGGAGCAGGTCAGCAGTCACGTGTTCACTGTACACGTCTGGCGGGACAGAAGGCTGACAACTGGTTCCTGCGTCAGTGCCCGAAGGTATTGAACCTGCCGTTCTCTGACAAGATCACGAGAGCGGAACGCGACAATGCCATTGATGTATATATCGGCGCTGAATACATGGACGTGCTGGCCGACGGAGCCTGGGAGAAGGTCTTCACCGAGAAGCCGGAGGTCTTTACGGCAGAAGAGAAGCGCGCATGGCTGGACCAGATGCAGGGCGTGGCTCTCGGCTCTGATGCGTTCTTCCCGTTCTCGGACAATATCGAGCGCGCGCACAAATCAGGCGTGGCGTATATTGCGCAGCCGGGCGGTTCTGTGAGGGATGAGGATGTCATTGCTACCTGCAATAAATACGGGATGGCGATGGTATTTACAGGGATCCGGTTGTTCCACCATTAAAAATCACTGCCGGACAAAACGTGCTTTCTTATGCATACGTCAGCGTAAGGATATGCAAAGCGCGATAAAATCACTGCCAGAAATTCCTTCTTTGCAGATGGACATGCGGCGGCGAATGTAGTAAAATGTGAATGGAACACGAAGCGAAAGCAAAGGGTGTCGCAAAATGCAGTCGAGGCACAGGCTCAGGTATTTGGCCGAGTGGACATGTACCGTAACTTGTGACTTTCTGCTATTTTGCGACACCCTCTCGCAAAATATGTGAAAATAAATAATATGGAAGGATGGAGCGGAAAATGAAGAAATATGATGTTACGGCTTTGGGAGAGCTGCTGATCGATTTTACAGAGAACGGCAAAAGCGGCCAGGGGAACCCGCTGTTCGAGGCCAATCCGGGCGGAGCACCGTGTAATGTGCTGGCGATGCTGGCAAAGCTGGGACGGAAGGTCTCTTTTATCGGAAAGGTAGGAAACGATTTCTTTGGAAAGCAGCTTAAGGATGCGATCACAGAGGTGGGCATCGATGCTTCTCACCTGCAGATGGATGATGAGATCCACACAACGCTGGCGTTGGTACATACCTTCGAGGACGGCGACAGAGATTTCTCCTTCTACCGGAATCCCGGCGCTGATATGATGCTGACAGAGGAGGAAGTATCCGAGGAACTGATCGCTGACAGTAAGATCTTCCATTTTGGAACACTTTCCATGACGCATGAGGGTGTTCGGAAGGCAACGATAAAAGCACTGGAGCTTGCGAAAAAGCATGGAGCGCTGATCTCCTTTGACCCGAACCTTCGCCCACCGCTCTGGAATTCCCTGGAGGAAGCGAAGGAGCAGGTATTATACGGACTGAAATTCTGTGATGTACTGAAGATCTCCGACAATGAGATCCAGTGGCTGACCGGAAAGGGTGATTTTACAGAGGGCGTCTGCTGGATCAGAGAGAGATATCCGGATATCAGCCTGATCCTGGTATCTATGGGCAGAGACGGAAGCCGGGCATATTATAAGGACAGTATTGTTGAGGTGGCGCCGTTTTTGCAGGAGAATACGATCGAGACTACCGGTGCCGGCGATACATTCTGTGCATGTGTGCTGAATTACGTCTGCGCGCACGGGCTGTCTGACCTGACGGAGGACGGTCTGAAGGAAATGCTGACGTTTGCAAATGCGGCAGCTTCGCTCATTACGACACGGAAGGGTGCGCTCCGGGTAATGCCGACAAGGGAAGAAGTGGAGAAAATGCTGGCAGAACGCGCATAAGATCAGAAAATAAACAGGCAAATGGACATAAAAAGGAAACGCCTGTAGCTGGTCAAATATTAAAAG
>CAMTFT010000217.1 GCA_947071365.1 uncultured bacterium
ATATACTGATTCTGTATTTTTTAATGAAACGTTTTTTATTCAGGCCCATAAACGAGATTCTGGCAAAGCGTCAGGAAGAGGCGGACAGTCTTTTTGCGCAGGCGGGCGAAAAAGATGCAAAAGCGCAGGAATGCAGGGAGAAGTATGAAACTCTGCTCTCGGATGCCGAGAATGAGAAATCAAAAATCGTATCGGATGCGAGAAAAGAGGCGTCTCTGGAGTATGAGCGCATTCTGGATGAGGCAAAGGAAAAGGCAGGCGCAGTGGTAAAGCGGGCCCAGGATGATGCGAGAAAGGAAAAACAGGCGATTCTGCAGCAGGCCGATGATGAGATCAGGGACATGGTGCTGACCGCAGCGGCGAAGGCAGCAGGCGTGGCGGATGGTGCGGTAAACGACCGGAAGCTGTACGACCGTTTTCTGATGTCATAGGAAACCTCGTCTCCTATGACACAAAAACGCTCCGCAGGGATGCGCAGCTCGCGGAGAAGAAGTTTGCGGCAAGCAGCACCGCTCGCGCGCGGCGAATGCGCTTTTGCGCATTCTTAATAAAAAGCAGCCATCGAAAACCAGCAGTAATTTGCCAGGAAATATAGAACGGAGAATAGTATGAAACAGGTAAATGGAAAAAATGCAGAAACGTATGGCGGGGATGAGGGAAAAACGAGATCACCGCTGCAGGCAGTCCTGCGTTATGTGACGGCTCCGGATGAAGATCAACTGGAAAAATTCCGCAGCTTTGTCGCCGAAAAAAGCGGCGTGAAGGATATCGAAATAAAATGTATCCTCGATTCCTCCCTGCATGGAGGATTTGTGCTGACTATCGGGAACCATGAGTATGACTGGTCCATCGGCGGAAGAATCGCTCAGATGGAGGAACAGCTTGGAAAGTTTCAGGGGAGCGGTTCTCAGGGACTGGGCGGCATTATTCCGATCCTGAAAAGCAGGATAGAGGATTTTGAGCTTGAAGCGAAGGAAAAGGAAGTCGGCGCGGTCAGTTGGGTCGGAGACGGTATCGCCAATATCGACGGGCTGGATCATGCCATGTATGGCGAAATTGTCCTTTTCGAAAACGGTGTAAAGGGGATGGTGCAGGATATCCGGCGGGATGAGGTGTCCTGTATCCTGTTCGGACGTGATACTGGCATCAGGGCAGGAGCACGGGTAGTACGTACCTTCCGCAGAGCCGGTATTCCTGTGGGAGAAGGATTTCTGGGAAGAGTCGTAGACCCGCTGGGAGCGCCCATTGACGGAGGCGGTGAGATAATTGCATCCGGATACCGCCCCATGGAGGAGGAAGCGCCGGGAATCATACAGAGAAAATCGGTCAGTGTGCCGCTGGAAACGGGAATCCTGGCTATCGACTCCATGTTTCCCATCGGCCGGGGCCAGCGTGAGCTGATCATCGGAGACCGGCAGACGGGCAAGACCTCGATTGCCATGGATACGATACTGAATCAGAAGGGAAAAGATGTCATCTGCATCTATACGGCAATTGGTCAGAAGGCTTCTACGATTGCAAGGCTGGTCAATACGCTGAAAAAGTATGAAGCGTCTGAGTATACCATTGTAGTTGCTGCGACAGCGTCAGACCCGGCGCCTTTGCAGTACATTGCGCCGTATTCGGCGACAGCTCTGGCCGAATATTTCATGCATCAGGGCAGGGATGTGCTGATCGTGTATGATGATCTTTCGAAACATGCGGTAGCATACCGGGCGCTGTCGCTTCTGCTGGAACGTTCACCGGGCCGCGAGGCGTATCCAGGAGATGTTTTCTACCTCCATTCCAGGCTGCTGGAGCGGTCCAGCCGGCTTAATGAGGAGGCGGGAGGCGGTTCTATCACTGCACTTCCCATTGTTGAGACTCAGGCCGGGGACGTATCGGCCTACATTCCGACGAATGTGATATCCATCACGGACGGACAGATTTTTCTGGAAAGCGATCTGTTCTTCTCGGGGATGCGTCCGGCAGTCAATGTCGGACTGTCCGTGTCCCGGGTCGGCGGAGCCGCGCAGACAAAGGCGATGAAAAAAGCGGCAGGAAGCATACGAATCGATCTGGCGCAGTACCGGGAGATGGAGGTATTCACGCAGTTCAGCTCCGATCTGGATGCGGGCACAAAGGAAATGCTGCAGTATGGAAAAGGATTGATGGAACTTTTGAAGCAGCCGCTTTGTCAGCCGCTTTCCATGGCGGAGCAGGTGATTACGCTGTGTGCCGCCACGGACAGGGTGATGCTGGATGTGCCGCTTTCGGAGATGAAAGATTTCCAGAGGGGGATGCTGGACTGGTTTGCCCGGGAGCATTCCGATATCATGAGTGAGCTGGCCGGGAAAAAAGTCCTGGGGGATGAGCTGAAAAAGAGGATACTCGACGCGGCCAGAGATTTTAAGCAGTCCCGGAAGCAGGCAAAACGACTTCCCGCAAAGCCGGTGCGGTAGAGATCAGGTGGTGAGCAGATGGCGAATACACGTGAAATACAAAGCAGAATGAAGAGCATCCGGGATACGATGAAGATCACGAATGCCATGTATATGATATCCTCCACGAAGCTGCGCAAGGCCCGCAGGGAGCTGGAGGAGACGGAACCGTATTTCTATACGCTGCAGACGATGCTTTCCCGTATCATCCGGCATATTCCGAAAATGGAGCATGCGTACTTCGGAGACGGCAGAGAAAGTGAAGGGAAAAAATGCGCTTACCTCGTTGTGACGGGGGATAAGGGAATGGCCGGGGCGTACAATCACAATGTTCTGAAGATGACAGAGGAGCAGCTTGAAAAGGCGGAATCATATTCTCTTTTCGTAGTCGGAGAGGTGGGCCGCCAGTATTTCCATGGCAGGAAGATCCCGGTGGAGGAGCATTTCCTGTATACAGCTCAGAATCCCACCATGCACCGGGCCCGTCTGATCGCCGGAAAGCTGCTGGAGATGTATGAGAGCGGCCAGGCGGATGAGGTCTATATGATTTTTACGACGATGAAAAACGCGGTGCAGACTGAGACAGAGCTGGTGCGCCTTTTGCCGCTGTCGAAGGGGGATTTCCAGATACCGAAGCTTCCGCTGTCAGTGTATCAGGAGGAATTTTTCTTCCAGCCGTCGCCGGAGGCGGTGCTGAACCACGTAGTTCCGAACTATATTTCCGGCTACGTGTACGGCGCTCTGATGGAGTCTTATTGTAGTGAACACAGCGCGCGGATGACGGCGATGCAGGCGGCAAATGACAGCGCCCAGGAAATGATCCGGGAGCTGTCCATCCAGTACAACAGAATGCGTCAGGCCGCGATCACACAGGAGATCACGGAGGTCGTCAGCGGGGCAAAGGCGCAGAAGCGCAAGAAGAAAAGGGTGAAAGGAGTCGTAGTATGAATACAGGCAGGATAGTACAGATTCAGGGCCCGGTCATCGATGTGGAGTTCGAAGGCGGCGATCTGCCGTATATCAGGGATGCTCTGACTGTCCGAAATGATAGAAAGAAATGCGTCATGGAAGTTGCACAGCATATCGGAGAAAATACGGTGCGCTGTATCATGCTTTCTTCCAGCGACGGTCTGCATAAAGATATGGAAGTAACATCTACGGGATCGGGAATTCAGGTGCCCGTGGGCCAGAGGACTCTGGGAAGGTTGTTCAATGTCCTGGGAGATACGATAGACGGCGGCGAGTCACTGGAAAAGGAAACACACTGGTGCATCCACCGGGAGGCACCGGGCTTTGAGGAACAGAGCCCCGTGGCGGAAATGCTGGAGACAGGTATCAAGGTCATTGACCTTCTGGCCCCGTATGCCAAGGGCGGGAAGATCGGCCTGTTCGGCGGCGCAGGAGTCGGAAAAACAGTCCTGATTCAGGAGCTGATCCGGAATATTGCCACGGAGCACGGCGGATACTCGATTTTTACGGGAGTCGGTGAGCGTTCCAGAGAGGGAAATGATTTGTGGAGTGAGATGAAGGAATCCGGCGTACTGGAGAAGACGGCCCTCGTATTCGGGCAGATGAATGAACCGCCGGGAGCGCGAATGCGTGTGGCGGAGACGGGGCTTACGATGGCGGAGTATTTCAGGGATGAGCAGAACCAGAATGTGCTGCTGTTCATCGACAATATTTTTCGTTTCGTGCAGGCTGGAAGTGAGGTGTCCGCATTGCTGGGACGAATGCCCTCCGCGGTGGGATACCAGCCGACGCTGGCGACGGAGCTTGGCGAGCTGCAGGAGCGGATCGCTTCCACGAAAAAGGGTTCTGTCACCTCGGTGCAGGCCGTTTATGTGCCGGCGGATGATCTGACGGATCCAGCGCCGGCAACGACCTTTGCTCACCTGGACGCAACGACGGTTCTTTCCCGGAAGATCGTGGAGCAGGGCATTTATCCGGCGGTGGATCCGCTGGAGTCCAGCTCTAGGATCCTGGAGGAAGATGTCGTCGGTAAGGAACATTATGAGACGGCCAGAGAGGTGCAGGAGATCCTTCAGAAATATAAGGAGCTTCAGGATATTATTGCGATCCTTGGCATGGAGGAGCTGT
>CAMTFT010000218.1 GCA_947071365.1 uncultured bacterium
CTATGGTACAGGGAGCCATCTCACGGTTCCCTCAGCCTGTACCTGTATTACCTTGATTTCACAAACGGCTTTCCGTTTGCCGCCGGCGTATGTGCCTTGCCGACAAACAGCACCAGAGCAAGGATCGTCACAATATACGGAATCATCGAAATCAGGTTCGGTGAAACGGTATTGCTGCTGCCCACCAGTGTCTTGACACCGCTGCAGAAGCCGAACAGAAGGCACGCCTTTGTGGCGCCTCCCGGTGAAAACTTTCCGAAAATAACGGCTGCGATAGCGATAAAGCCCTGTCCTACGATAACGCTGGGGCGGAACTGGTTGATCGTCGCCAGTGTAACGAAGGCTCCGCCGAGTCCTGCAAGAAAGCCGGAAAGGATCACGCAGCTATAGCGAACCTTATACACATCGATTCCAAGAGACTCGCACGCCTCGGGATGCTCGCCTACTGCCCGCAGATGCGCGCCGAACCTCGTCTTGTAAAATACGAACCAGCAGACCGCCGCCAGGATAAATACAAGATATGCGACGGAATACACATTCAAAACGTTGGCCCAGAAAGAGCCTGCCGGGAATACACCCTCAAACAGCTTCGGAAGCTTACAGCTCGGGTCCATGGCCGGCGTATCCGATGAGTTGTTGAACATGGCCTTACAAAGGAACACGGCAAGGCCAGGCCCAAGGAAATTGATAGCCGTACCGGCAATCGTCTGGTCTGCGTGGAAGGAAATACATGCCGCCGCATGGATCGCTCCAAACAGAGCGCCTGCAAGTCCGGCACAGAAGAAAGCGATCCAGCCGTTTCCTGTTTTTAATCCCAGCACCGCGCCCGTAAAAGCGCCGATCGTCATCATACCCTCGATTCCGATGTTTACGACTCCGCTTCGTTCTGAAAAGCAGGAGCCCAGAGCAGCCAGCAGAAGAGGAGGCGTTGCAATCAGTGTTGCGTTAATTAAAAGTCCCAGATTTTTAATAATCACATCCATTTATTTTACCTCCTTTTTCGTAAGCTTACTCAGCAGGATCTTAAATATCTGTGAGATCGCAATGAACAGGATGACACAGCCCATGATGATATCCACAACCTCTGCCGGAGCCTTTATGATACTGAGCTTGGAGCCGCCGTACTTCATAGCTCCATAGAAGATACCCGCGAAAATACATCCGATCGGACTGGATGCACCGATCAGCGCCACCGTGATTCCCTCAAATCCAAAGCCCTCCTGACCTGCGAACTGGCTCAGACGTCCGGACATACCGAGGATATGAATAGCCCCGCCAAGCCCTGCCAGAGCACCGGAAATACCGAGAGCCGTCAGCACAGACTTATCAGAATTGATACCGCCGTAAAGCGCTGCGCTGCTGTTAAAACCTACCGCCTTAAGCTTATAACCCAATGTCGTTTTTTCGATGATCACCCAGATAATAATGGCTGCGATCACCGCCAGGAAAAAGCCCCAGTTTGCCGCGCTGCAGCCCAGCACGTCCCGAAGCCCCGCCGGCATCAGAAGTCTCGCCGTCTCCTGCACATCCTTCGTCGCCTCACCGCCGCCTTCCTTGTGGATGGCTGTCAGATTGACCACGTAGTTTGACAGATAGAACGCGATCCAGTTGAACATGATAAAGGACAATACCTCATGGATGCCCCGTTTTACCTTGAGAAGACCTACCAGAAACGACCATACCGCTCCTGCCGCTGCCGCCGCAATAATACAGAGCGGCACGTGAATCCATACCGGAAGTTTGAAAAGAATACCGATCACACAGGCCGCAAGGCTTCCCACAACGAACTGTCCCTCAGCACCGATATTGAATACGCCGGTCCGGAAAGAAAAGGCAACGCTAAGGCCCGTAAAAATCAGCGGACTTGCATAAATCAGGGTCCACACCATGTATTTCGGCTTTCCGAACACGCTGTCCAGCAGCTTTGCATATGCCACCGCAGGACTGATTCCTGCAACGAGCAGGAAGATCGCTCCGATCAGGAAGCCTACGATTATTGCGATAATGGTATAAAGCACATTGCTCTGTAAAATACTTTTCTTTTTATTCATGCTTCTTACCTCCCGCCATCATAAATCCTAACTCTTTCTCATCCGCATCTTTGCCTGCCACGCTTCCTGTGATCTGACCGTCAAAAATGACCTCGATACGGTCGGACAGACTCATGATCTCATCCAGTTCAAAGGAAACCAGAAGGATCGCACGGTTTTTGTTTCTCTGCTCCACAATATATTTATGTACGAACTCGATGGCTCCCACGTCAAGGCCACGCGTCGGGTTTACAGCGATCAGAAGATCCTTATCATTCGTCACCTCTCTGCTGATGATGACCTTCTGCTGATTACCGCCGGAGAGCGTGCCTGCCGGATTGCCCTCGGTTCCTCTCGGCCTGATATCGAACTTGTCCATCAGCTCCGTCGCATGCTCCCGGATCGCTTTCCTGTTCAGGAACTTCTTAGAAGCGTACGGCTCTTCCTCAAAATGCTGGAGGATCATATTGTCCTCAATCGAAAAGTCAAGGATCAGCCCATGCTTCTGGCGGTCCGCCGGAATACTGGAAATGCCGCTCTCAAAGGTCTCCTTCGGAGTCTTGTTAAATACGTCCTGGCCAAGAACAGTGACGGAACCGGAATCTGCTTTCCGCAGACCAGTAAGAATCTCCACAAGCTCTGTCTGCCCGTTTCCATCCACACCTGCCAGTCCTACGATCTCGCCTCTTCTGACATTCAGGCTCAGCCCTTTCAGGATCTCCACATCCCGGTAATCCCTGGCATGAATATCCTTCACATCCAGGACTACCTCTCCAGGCGTCATCTCTTTTTTCTCTACCTTGAAATTGACATCACGGCCTACCATCATTGCCGCCAGGTCATTTTCATTCACTTCATCCACCTTAACGGTATTGATATATTTGCCCTGACGGATGATCGTACAGTTGTCGGAGGATGCTGTGATCTCCTTCAGCTTATGTGTGATCAGGATGATGCTCTTTCCGTCTGCCGTCAGATTCTGGATGATCTCCATCAGTCCCTCGATCTCCTGCGGAGTCAGGGACGCCGTCGGCTCATCCAGGATCAGTGTTTCCGCACCGCGGTAGAGAACCTTCAGGATCTCCACCCTCTGCTGCATGCCTACGGAAATATCCTCAATCTTTGCATCCGGGTCTACCTTCATGTTGTAGCGCTCGGAAAGCTCCAGCACCTTTTTCCGGGCGCTTTCCTTATCCACTACGAGCCCCTTTACCGGCTCTATGCCGAGGATAATATTCTCCGTAACAGTAAACGGCTGGATCAGCATGAAATGCTGGTGTACCATACCGATACCGATATCGATGGCATCCTTCGGGCTGGAAAAATGAACTTCCTTCTCGTTAATAAAAATCTGACCGCTGGTAGGCTTGTACAGACCGCAGAGCACATTCATCATCGTACTCTTGCCTGCACCGTTCTCTCCCAGGATGGCGTGTACCTCGCCCTTATGTACAGTCAGGTTGATGTGGTCATTCGCCGTAAAATCACCAAACTTTTTTACGATGTCTTTCATGCGTATTACGACTTTGCTCTCGTCCAAATGGCTCACTCGTCCCAAACTCCCTTACCTCCTCGCCTGAAATTAAATGATTATAATGTCTTCAAAACCGTATTCCCTCAAAATCTCTGCCAGATGTTTCAGGCATGCCTGATCCGGCACCCTGTAGTGTGAGTATTCCTCCCGTACTCCCATAGGCCTGTAGGCAATTATTTTTACGCGAAACTTATTTTTTTTCAAATAAGGCGATAAAAATTTACCCATATCGCGGATGCTTTTCTCTACATCATACAGATCCGGCACGATCACGCACCGTACCTCATGCAGTTTCCCATGCTCTGCCAGATAAGCGGCATTCGCAAGCACTGTATCATTCGGAAAATCCGTGATCCGTTCATGATCCCGGGTGTCAAATGCCTTGATATCCAGCATCACGCCGTCTGCCACCTCGAGAAGCTCGGGATATTCCCAAAGCGGGATCGTCCCGTTGCTGTCTATCAGGGCCGTCAGCCCGTCCTTATGTGCAAGGGTAAACAGCTCCCGGAGGAAATCAGGCCATAGCATACACTCACCGCCTGAAACGGAGATCCCACGGATAAATGGTATCTGGCGTTTTACCTTCTCATACACTTCTTCCGGCGTCATTTCCCAGGTTCGCGGAGAACTGTCATTCGGGCAGACATGGATGCACGTATCACACTGGACACATTTCGAAGCGTCATACTGTACCCTGCCGTCCTCTGAAAAGGACAGTGCCCCTGCGGGACACTGCTCTACGCAGATCCCGCAGCCGACACAAAGCTTCCGTGTCTCCGGGTTGTGGCAATATTTGCAGTTAATATTACAGCCCTGCAGGAAGACCGCAGTCCGGTTTCCCAGTCCGTCCACACTGCTGAACGGAATGATCTTGTTTACGATTGCTTTCATTATCGAACCTTTCTTTCCAGAATATGGCCGTTCTTTGACGCTCCAAGGCCAAGG
>CAMTFT010000219.1 GCA_947071365.1 uncultured bacterium
CCCCCACTCCCCCACTCTTTTAATCCCCCTGCGCCCCCCTATATCTACACATTTTAAGTCGTCGGCAGCGTCATATTTGTATAAGAGACAGAGACGGACAGGAGTAAAGCATGGCAGTGCAGGCAAAAAGAATCCCGCTTCGCAAATGCACGGGATGTCAGGAAATGAAAAGCAAGAAAGAAATGATGCGGATTCTCCGCACGTCGGAGGGCGATATCGTCCTTGACACGACGGGGCGCAAGAATGGCCGTGGAGCCTATGTCTGCTGTTCAATGGAATGCTTTGAAAAAGCAGTGAAGAACAAAGGGCTGGAGCGGTCGCTGAAATGCAAAGTCCCGGATGAGACGTATGAGAGTCTGAAGAAGGAGATTGAATTATTTGAAGAGAGATAGCGTATTATCGCTGATAGGTATTGCAAAAAAAGCAGGTAAGATTGCAGCCGGTGAATTTCAGACAGAGCATGCTGTCAAAGCAGGAAAAGCCAGTCTTGTAATCGTTTCGCAGGAAGCTTCGGAGAATACGAAGAAGAAGTTCCGGAACATGTGTGCCTTCTACGAAGTGCCTGTATTTTTCTATGGTACGAAGGTTGAGTTGGGTGCTGCGATAGGGTGTGAATTCCGCGCATCTCTGGCAGTTGTGGATGAGGGGCTTTCGAAATCGATAGAGAAACAAATAGTAAGTAAGAGGGACGGAGGTTATGAGTATGGCGAAAATAAGAGTTCATGAACTGGCGAAAGAGTTGGCGAAGGAAAATAAAGATGTGATTGCAGCGCTGCAGAAGCTCGGGGTGGAGGTAAAAAGCCACATGAGCAATGTTGAAGATGCAGATGCCGGAAAAGTGAGAGCGTTATTAAGAACAAATACGGGAAAGATGAAGGAGGAGGAACGTATGGAGCAGAATCCAGATAAGGTAACAGAGCAGGATTCCGTAAAAAAATCGGAAGGTGAAGGAGCAGCACAGCCAAAGAAAAAAAATATTATTCAGGTGTTCCGTCCTCAGAACAGTAAGACTGGTATGGTGAAGCCTGGAAGCAGACCGAGACCGCAGGGAGCAGGAAGACCGCAGGGCCAGCCGGGAGCGAGACCGCAGGGAGCTGCAAGGCCGCAGGGCCAGCCGGGGATGAGACCTCAGGGAGCTGCAAGGCCGCAGGGCCAGCCGGGAGCAAGACCTCAGGGAGCGGCAAGGCCGCAGGGTCAGCCGGGAGTAAGACCACAGGGAGCGGCAAGGCCGCAGGAAAATCCGACTGCAGCAAGACCTCAGAATCCGGCAGTAAACGCACCGGAGGCAGCAGAAGCGATGAAGGCCCAGGTGGAGGTAAAGGCACAGGAGGTAAGACCGCAGAGCCAGCAGAGCGTAAGGACTCAGGAGACAAGACCGCAGGGACAGCAGGGCGTAAGAACGCAGGAAGTAAGGCCGCAGAGCCAGCAGGGTGTAAGAACACAGGAAGCAAGGCCGCAGGGCGCAACAGCGGCGGCTGGAAGACCGCAGAGCCAGGCGGGAGCAAGAGTGCAGGGTCAGGCAGGTGCGAGACCGCAGGGCGCTTGCACAGGAAGAGCGCAGGGCCAGGCGGGTACAAGACCACAGGGTCAGGCAGGAGCAAGACCGCAGGGCGGCAGATATCAGGGCGACGGCCAGAACCGCGGCCAGGGCGGCAGATACCAGGGCGACGGTCAGAATCGCAGTCAGGGCGGCAGATACCAGGGCGACGGTCAGAATCGCGGCCAGGGCGGCAGATACCAGGGCGACGGCCAGAATCGCGGCCAGGGTGGCAGATACCAGGGCGACGGTCAGAACCGCGGCCAGGGCGGCAGATATCAGGGCGACGGTCAGAACCGTGGCCAGGGCGGCAGATATCAGGGCGACGGTCAGAATCGCGGCCAGGGCGGCAGATACCAGGGCGATGGTCAGGGCAGAGGCCAGGGTGGACGTTCCGTAGGTATCCCGAAGGCTCCGGTAGAATCCAAGCCGTTGGAAAAAGAGAGCAGAAAGCGTACCGAGCGCGGTGACAGAAACCGCACCGATAAGGGGGATAAGCTCGAGAGAATGGAGAAGAATGTTCGCCAGAGCCAGAAGGGCGGACAGAAGAAGTCACAGCAGACGAAGGCGCCATCACCGAAGCCGGCAGAGAAGCCGGAGGAGACGATCCGCAACATTACGATACCGGAGAAGCTTACGATCTCCGAGCTTGCTGAGGCTATGAAGGTACAGCCGTCTGCACTTGTGAAAAAGCTTTTCCTTCAGGGTACGATGGTTACAGTAAATCAGGAAGTGGACTTTGATACTGCTGAGGAGATCGCTCTTGAGTTTAACTGCATCTGCGAAAAGGAAGTAAAGGTAAATGTACTGGAAGAGCTGTTAAAGGAGGAAGAGGATGCAGAGGAGACTCTCGTACCGCGTTCTCCGGTCGTATGTGTAATGGGACACGTTGACCATGGAAAGACATCTCTTCTGGATGCCATCAGAAATACACACGTAATTGATAAGGAGGCCGGCGGTATCACGCAGCATATCGGTGCGTACGTTGTTTCCGTAAACGGTGAGAAGATCACATTCCTGGACACCCCAGGACATGAAGCCTTCACTGCAATGCGTATGCGTGGCGCAAATTCCACGGATATCGCGATCCTTGTCGTAGCCGCGGATGACGGTGTCATGCCGCAGACGGTAGAGGCGATCAACCATGCGAAGGCTGCCGGCATTGAGATCATCGTGGCGATCAACAAGATCGATAAGCCGAGTGCAAACGTAGAGAGAGTAAAACAGGAGCTTTCTGAATACGAGCTGATTCCGGAGGACTGGGGCGGAAGTACAATATTCGTACCGGTATCCGCACATACCCACGAAGGTATTGATACGCTGCTTGAGATGATCCTTCTGACGGCAGAGGTATCAGAGCTGAAAGCAAATCCGAAGAGAAAAGCGAGAGGTCTCGTGATCGAGGCAGAGCTTGACAAGGGCAAAGGCCCGGTTGCCACAGTGCTCGTACAGAAGGGTACGCTTCATGTGGGGGATCCGATCGCCGCAGGCTCCTGCTACGGTAAAGTAAGAGCCATGATGGATGATAAGGGCCGCCGTGTGAAGGAGGCTGGACCTTCCACACCGGTGGAGATCCTGGGATTCAGCGATGTGCCGAATGCCGGAGAGATCTTCATGGCGATGGACAACGAAAAAGAGGCGAGAAACTTTGCAGAGACCTTCATCAGTGAAGGAAGAGAGCGTTTGCTTGAGGATACGAAGCTTCGTATGTCACTGGATGACCTGTTCTCACAGATCCAGGCCGGCAATTTGAAGGAGCTTGACCTTATCGTGAAGGCTGACGTACAGGGTTCCGTAGAGGCAGTAAAGCAGAGCCTGCTCAAGCTTTCCAATGAGGAAGTAGTTGTTAAGATCATCCATGGCGGTGTTGGTGCGATCAACGAGTCCGATGTCATTCTGGCATCTGCCTCCAATGCGATCATTATCGGCTTCAATGTCCGCCCGGATGTGATGGCGAAATCCACCGCGGAGCGCGAAGGTGTAGATATCCGTTTGTACCGCGTTATCTACGATGCGATTGCCGATGTGGAGGCAGCCATGAAGGGTATGCTCGATCCGATCTTTGAAGAAAAGGTGATCGGCCATGCCGAGATCCGCCAGACCTTCAAGGCTTCCGGTGTCGGTACGATCGCCGGATCCTACGTACTGGATGGAGTCCTGCAGAGAGGCTGCTCCGCACGTATCAGCCGTGAGGGCAAGGTGATCTTTGACGGAGCGGTTGCTTCACTGAAACGATTTAAAGATGATGTAAAAGAAGTAAAGGCGGGCTACGAATGTGGTCTCGTATTCGAAAAATTCAACGATGTACAGGAAGAGGACCGCGTAGAAGCATATATTATGGTGGAAGTTCCGCGTTAGCAATGAGCCGTGCCAGACAGCGGTGAGGTGCAGGTGCCGGGAGCTTGCTCACGGGCAACTGCGCATCAGCGGTGGATGATAGGGCGAATGCCCGCGACCGAGGAAATGCGGAGCATTTTCGAGGGCCGCAGCACGGCTCAACAGTAGTGAGATGCAGCGAATGCCCGCGACCGAGGAAATGCGGAGCATTTTCGAGGGCCGCAGCACGGCTCAACAGTAGTAGTTATAATTCCAAAGTAAAATGAAAGCAGGAATTTGAATGAGAAAAAACAGCATAAAGAATACCAGAATCAACGGAGAAGTTCAAAAAGAGTTATCCAAAATCATTCAGAATGAGATCAAAGACCCGCGAATCGCTCCGATGACTTCTGTGGTCGCCGCAGAGGTAGCGCCGGATCTGAAGACGTGTAAAGCGTATATTTCGGTACTCGGGGATGAAAAAGCGGCAGCAGATACGCTGGCCGGGCTGAAAAGCGCGGAGGGATATATCCGCCGCCAGCTTGCCCGCAGCGTCAATCTGAGGAATACGCCGGAGATCCGCTTTATTCTCGATCAGTCGATCGCATACGGTGTAAACATGTCTCATCCTGTCTCTTATACACATC
>CAMTFT010000220.1 GCA_947071365.1 uncultured bacterium
ATGTAGCTCCGTCTCGTGGGCTCGGAGATGTGTATAAGAGACAGGGTATATATGGCGGAGCCC
Source organism: uncultured bacterium (assembly GCA_947071365.1). Classification (GTDB taxonomy): domain Bacteria; phylum Bacillota; class Clostridia; order Lachnospirales; family Lachnospiraceae; genus Choladousia. The sequence continues at coordinate 64 of CAMTFT010000220.1, forward strand.
GGAAAGACAGAGATGAAGTCTCTGGTGCGTCCCGGTTACGGGGAAGGAGACAGAAAAGAAGCATTGAGCGCACAGGTTGAGGGTGAAGAAGAAGCACGGCAGTTGGAGATCACGGTACAGGAAAGAAAATACACAGACCGGGAGAAGCAGCAATTACTGGATAATGCGGTGCGGGAGCTAGAAACAACGCTCCCCGGAGAAAATACTTCTCTTGATGAAGTGCGAAGCGACCTGAATTTTCCCGTAAGCATGGAAGATGGCGCCGTGAAGGTAAGCTGGGTGACAATTCCCTATGGAATCATCGGAGAAGACGGCAGGATCATACAGGCTGAGGAGGAAGAGGGAACGCTGGTGAACATACAGGCAGTTCTTACCTGCGGCGGCCGGGAAGAAACGTATGAGTCTTATGCCAGAGTCTTTCCGCCGGTATTATCAGAGAAGGAACAGTTATACCAGTCGCTTCAAAAAGAAGCCGAGCGCTCTGACGCAGACGGCAGCCATGAAGAGACGATGAAACTGCCAGAACAGGTGGATGGAAAGGGAGTCACGTGGAGCAGAGACTCCGAAAATCCATTCCCGGCACTTCTCGCTCTGACGCTGATCGCGGCTGTATGTGTTTATCTGGAAATGGACAGCATGGTTCACAAAAGAGCAGAGTTCAGAAAAAATCAACTGATGCTGGATTATCCTGATCTGATGTGGAAGATGACGATGCTTCTGGGAGCAGGTCTCAGCATCAAGGGGGTATTCACCAGGATTTCCGAGGAATACCAGAAACAGCGCGGATCGGATAGGAAAAGAATGCGTTATGTATACGAGGAAGTAACGTGTGCCTGTTATGAGATGCAAAGCGGAATATCCGAGTCTCAGGCGTATGAGCGGTTTGGAAAGCGCTGCCAGCTTCCGGAATATATTCGTCTCGGATCGGTTTTGTCACAAAACCTGAAAAAGGGTTCCCGGGGGTTGACGTGTCTTTTGGAGCAGGAAGCAGAATCTTCCCTGAGTGATCGCAAGAACCACGCGCGTAAAATCGGTGAACAGGCCGGGACGAAGCTTTTGCTGCCGATGGTGCTGATGCTTGGAATTGTCCTTGTCATTCTTATGGTGCCGGCGTTTCTGTCTTTTTAGTTTATTGTTTTTACAGCGGCAATTTGGAAAGGAGGCAAAAGATGGTGTATCATTTAAAGTCATTTCTGAAGGAAGAAGATGGCGTGGGAGTAGTTGAGATTATTCTCATTCTCGTCGTATTGATCAGTCTCGTACTGATATTCAAAAATCAGCTGACCAGTCTGGTCAACAGCATTTTCAGCAAGATAGTAAGTCAGAGCAACAGCGTATAAGGAGACAGTATGGACAGAAAAGGATTAAAAGGTTCGATTACAGTGTTTTTAAGCCTGACCTGTGTATTGTTCCTTTCCCTGCTCTGTGCAACGGTGGAATCCGCCAGAGTTCAGGGGGCGAGAGCACAGGCTGCAAACATAACGGGCATGGGAAACTTTTCACTGTTTGGCGAATTTGAAAATGAACTGCTGGAGAAATATGATGTTTTTTCTCTCGATGGTTCATATGGAGAAGGAACCTTTCAGATAGCAAAGGTTAACGAACGGCTGCAGGAATATGTTTCCTACAATGCCAATCCGAAAAAGGATATATTTTCGCTGTGGTGCTTTGACCCCTGGAATCTGGAGCTGGCGGACAGTGAGGTGTCCGGATATGCACTGCTGACGGATAACAAAGGAGAGCCCTTTTATCAGCAGGCAGTTTCTTACATGAAAGCAAACGCGGCCGTCATTGCTGTAGATAAATTGCTGGAGTATACAAAGGATACGAAGGAGATAGAAACATGGCAGCAGAAGTATGAGGACAGCCAGAAAAACAGTGATGATGAGATTGCAGTGCTGGAGGATAAAAAACAGGAAAAAATAGAGACGATGGAGTCGGAGGCAAAAGAGAGCGGGACAGAACTGATCGTGCCGGAGGAACCGAAAAATAATCCTCTGAAGGAGATCGCAAAGCTGCGGAAGAAAAGCATTCTGTCAATTGTGACGTGGGACAAGGATATATCGGAAAAGACGATAAATACCAGAAATTTTCCTTCCAGAAACAGAAATCGAAAAGGAAATCTGGAAATTGAAAAGAAACACAGCGGGCTGATATCGGATGTATTGTTTCGGGAATATCTGATGATGCATTTCTCCAATTATATTGATGCAGTATCCGGGGAAGCACTGGATTATCAGCTTGAATACATACTTGGAGGAAAGTCTACAGATAAGAAAAATCTGAAATATGTGGTGAACCGTCTCCTTTTAATACGTGAGGGTATGAATTATCTTTACTGTCTGCAAAATCAGGAAATAAATACTCAGGCAGAAGGTCTGGCGGTGACACTGACGGGGTTCCTTGGCATTCCGGTTCTTACGGCGGCAACGAAGCACGCGCTTTTGCTGGCCTGGGCATATGGTGAAAGTGTAATAGATGTGCGTATTTTGTTGGATGGAGGGAAGGTTCCTGTCCTGAAGGATGCGTCAACCTGGTCTCTGACGCTTGAAAATCTGGGCCGTATCACAGAGATACTGGAGGCGGGAGCAAAGGATAAAGGAAAGGGGCTGACATATCGGGAGTATTTAAGAGTGCTTCTGAATATGGGTTCTGTTACATCTCAGAGAATGCGTGCGTTGGATATGATTCAGGCGGAGCTTCGCTCTGGAGAAAAGTCATCGGAATTTAAAGCTGAAAATTGTATTGTGGCAATAGAAACGAATACGTTATGGGATTGCAGGCCGGTATTTTTGCGTCTGCCGGGGGCTGTCATGGGAGCCTCTGCCAAAAATACAAGAATTGCGCAAAGCGGCAGCATTGCTTACTGAAAACAAAAGAGTTGCGTAGAAGGAAAGCGGGGTGAAAAAGAATGTGCCTGTATTTTGTAAAGCAGGTCGGCGGGCCTGTTCGGAAATGTTCACAAATCAAGAAAATCTCACATCTGATATTTAATACTCTAAGAAAGGAAAATCTCTCTCCCCTTAACATAGATACAGGAACACGAAGTGCAGGTACATTCTTTTTTGTCCCGCTTTCCGGCACTCTGACAGTAGAAGCAGCGCTTATACTGCCATTGTTCTTATTTGTAATGATCGCGGTAATGCAGTTTGGGAATGCAATGGAGACAGCGGCAAAGTTTGGGGCGTCTCTGTCCGAGACGGGGAAGATGATAGCTACCTCAGCGTATATCTCAAAATACGGTGGAGATACAGAGGGAGTGCCGGAGATTGCGGCGGGAGCGCTCTCTGCCGCATATGCACACAGCAAGGTGATCTCGCAGGCGGGAGATACTTCTTCCGTTAAAAATACGAATATGCTTCTGTCTTCCTTTTTAAAGGAGGATGAGTCGATTGACCTCGTGCTGACGTATCAGATTCGTTCGCCAATCTCTGTTGTGAAGCTTCCCGGTAATTTTTTTATCCAGAGGGCCAGAGTGAGGGCATGGACCGGAAGAACACCTCCGTCGGGGACAGAAAGCGGGGAAGGCGAAGAGACAGATGGAGATTATGTATATGTGACAGCGACGGGAACAGTTTACCATGAGGATCCGGACTGTACACACTTGAAGCTGTCGATTCAGGAGGTGGATACCAGTGCGCTTGGAATGCTGCGGAATAACAGTGGAGGGATTTATCATAGCTGTGAAAGATGCGGCGGTCTGTCTGAGAACGGCAGAGTGTATATAACGAAGGAGGGCGACAGATATCATAATTCTCTGGAGTGCAGCGGATTGAAGCGGACGGTAAAGCAGGTATCCCGGGACGAGCTTGGAAGTATGAGGAGCTGTTCAAAATGCGGAAAGGGAAAACAGTGAAAAATGGAGTTCGGAGCTATGTATCAGAAATTTCTTACTTTATTCATATTTGCCGTATGTACTTATACGGATATTAAATATCGAAAAATATACGGATGGAGTCTTGTTTTATATGGGATCCTTGCTATGGGCGGCCGCATTCTGGGAAGAGCAGCGGTGAATACAGGTCTAATGGGCACCGATGCCAGGCTGGTGTTAAATACAGCGGCAGAATTGGCATCAGATCTGATCATTGGGCTGCTTCCGGGGCTTTTCTGCATTGCAATTTCGTGGATAAGCAGGCAAGCTCTTGGTTATGGGGACAGCGTACTGATTGCGGTCAGTGGTATTTCTCTTGGTATGCTGACGTGTCTGCACCTTTTGCTTACAGCTCTTTTCTTTGCAGGAGTTATCGGACTTGTACTGCTTGTCTTTTTCAGGAAAGGCCGAAAATATGATATGCCATTTGCGCCATTTCTGTTTTTGGGAATGATGTTGGTAGGAGGAGGCTGAACTATGCGAAGTCGTTGTTTAAGAAGGCATTATTTAAAAAGGTATTGTTTAAAGAGAGATTATTTAAAACGGCGTTATTTAAAGGG
>CAMTFT010000221.1 GCA_947071365.1 uncultured bacterium
GGGCTATGAGATCAGCAGCGTTGAGGATGGCAGAGTGACATTCCAGGGAGATGCGGAGGCGATTGCGATCGCAAATGTGTTTCTGCGGACTGCCGAGCGAATTCTGTTGAAGGTGGGAAACATTCATGCGGAGACCTTCGACGAGCTGTTTGAGGGGACGAAATCTCTGGAGTGGGAGGAATATCTGCCTGTCGATGCAAAATTCTGGGTTGCCAAGGCGACCTCCGTCAAGAGCCGGCTTTTCAGCCCTTCAGATATTCAGTCAATTGTAAAAAAGGCGATCGTAGAACGGCTGAAAGGCGTGTATGGTGTGAGCTGGTTCAAGGAGGACGGCGCGTCGTATCCGATCCGTATTTTTCTGATGAAGGATGAGGCGGTCATTGGCCTGGACACGACGGGGGAATCTCTGCATAAGAGAGGATACCGGAAGCTGACATCAAAGGCCCCGATCTCTGAGACGCTGGCGGCGGCGCTGATCATGCTGACTCCGTGGAAGAAGGACAGGATACTGGTGGATCCGTTCTGCGGCAGCGGCACTTTTCCGATTGAAGCAGCCATGATGGCGGCGGGAATCGCTCCGGGGATGAACCGCTCATTCCTGGCAGAGAACTGGACGAACCTCATGATGCGCAAATGCTGGTATGACGCGGTGGAAGAGGCGCAGGACATGATAGATGATACGGTGGTGACGGATATTCAGGGCTACGATATTGACGGAGAAGTGATTCGCATCGCCAGGGAGAACGCACGGCTGGCCGGTGTAGAGCATATGATCCATTTTCAGAAAAGACCGGTCAGCGAGCTGAACCATCCGAAAAAATACGGTTTTGTCATCACAAATCCTCCGTATGGAGAGCGAATTGAGGAACGGGAAAATCTTCCGGCGTTGTATCAGGAGATCGGGCGTGCGTTTTCGAGGCTGGATTCCTGGTCGGAATATGTGATCACTTCCTATGAACAGGCAGAAAAGTATATCGGTAAAAAGGCGGACAAGAACAGAAAGATATATAACGGTATGATAAAGACGTATTATTATCAGTTCATTGGGCCGCGGCCGCCAAAAAAAGAAACGGGGAAACGGTTTGGATAAGAAAAAAAACGCGGTACTTTGTCTGATGGCATTGTTTCTGTGCGCTTCGATACATGGGATTGTGCGTGCAGAATCGGAGATGTACGGCCTCCCGTGGATAGCGGAGGAATGCCCGGACACTTCCGACCCACTGGAGCACTTTCTGGAAATTATGCCGACGCTGCCGGATGGCAAAGAGGAAGAGCCGGATGAGGCACCGGTATTTTCGGTAAAGTGGTATGGGTATCTGCCAAAACAGTGGTATGCCGGTGATTACGGCAAAAAGCCGGTGGTACGGGATCAGGGCAGGTACGGCACGTGCTGGGCGCTGAGTGCGGCGTCAGCGATGGAGGCGGTGCTGCTGCCGGAGGAGGAGACGGTGTTTTCTGCTGACCATATTTCTCTGGCAAATGCGTTTACTGTCGATGTAAATGATGGTGGAGATTATCTGATGCTTATGGCGTACCTGTGCGGCTGGCAGGGGCCGGTGACAGAAGCAGAGGATCCCTATGGCGATGGATATTCACCGGAGGGGCTGTCGCCCGCCGTCCATGTGCAGGAAGTACAGATATTGGAAAATCCGGAGGCGGAGCAGATAAAGGACGCGCTTTTCTGGTATGGGGCTGTGCAGACTTCGCTTTATATGGATAAGGCTGCCACGGAACCGGATTCTCCCTATTATAATGAGGAAACAGATGCTTATTACTATTTTGGGGAACAGATCCAGAACCATGAAATACTGATTCTGGGCTGGGATGATACGTATTCCCGCTTCAATTTCCGGGAGGTGCCGGGGCAGGACGGAGCATTTATCTGCCAGAATACGTGGGGCAGTGATTTTGGTGAGGATGGAATCTTTTATGTCTCATATGAGGATGTCAATATCGGCGGAGTATGCGTGGTCTACAGCAGGATCGATTCTGTAGATAATTATTCGCGCATTTACCAGACGGACGACTGCGGCTGGCAGGGGACTCAGGGATACGATGACGATACGTGCTGGTTTGCCAATGTCTATACGGCTCAGGAGACGGAGCAGTTGGCAGCAGCAGGGCTGTATGCTACGGCGCCGGATGCGGACTGCGATATCTATATCGTGCATGATTTTCAGGATGAAGAGTCCTTTGAGGACATGCAGTACCTGCAAAGCGCGACGATGGAAAATGTGGGATTTTATACGATAGACCTGGAGGAGCAGGAGGAATTGAGAGCCGGGGAGCGCTTCGCTCTGGTGGTGAAAATGACGACTCCAGGCGTCTGGAACCCGGTAGCAGTGGAGTACAGGGTGGACGAATATACGCAGAATGTGACGCTTGAGGGAAAAGAAGGGTATCTCAGTTGGGACGGTACGAACTGGCAGAATACAGAGCGGGCTTTCGGGACGAACGTATGCCTGAAGGGCTATACGAAGTGAAAGGACAGCAGGAAAAACGATATGAACTGAGAGGACAATAAGAAGAGCGATACGAATTGAGAAGACAGCAGGAAAAACGATACGAACCGAGAGGACAGCAGGAAAAGCGATACGAAATGAGAGGACAGCAGGAAAAGCGATACGAATTGAGAGGATAGAAAATGGAAAAAAGGATTATCTTTGCAACAGGAAATGAGGGGAAAATGCGGGAGATCCGCATGATTCTTGCGGATCTTGGCATTCCGGTGGTCTCCATGAAAGAGGCCGGTGTGTCTGCCGATATCGAAGAGAACGGAAAAAGCTTTGCGGAAAATGCAGCGATCAAAGCGAAGGCGATCATGGAGATGACAGGAGAGATCGTTATGGCGGATGACTCCGGGCTGGAGATCGATTATCTTGACGGAGCGCCGGGCATCTACTCCGCCCGTTTTATGGGGGAGGATACGTCCTACGATATAAAAAATACTGCGATTCTGGAAAAACTGCAGGGTGTACCGGATGAAAAGCGGACGGCCCGGTTCGTCTGTGCCATTGCATGTGCGTTTCCGGATGGACAAATGCTGGAGACTTATGATACGATGGAGGGGCGGATCGGATATGAGATCAAAGGCGGCAACGGCTTTGGATATGACCCGATCTTTTATCTCCCTGAATGCGGCTGCACTTCAGCAGAGGTGTCTCCGGAGAAGAAAAATGAGCTGAGCCATCGCGGAAAGGCGCTTCGGAAAATGGAGACGCTGCTTCGCAGGCACTTTGAAAAGCAATGATCTTCGGAAGAAAAGGGCCGGGGCACAGGCGGAGATTTCTGACAAAGCGCGAAATCAGGAGTGAGTTGGAATGCCAGATAATGCGCGAAAATAAAAGAGGGACTGAGTGCGGTATGAAGGTACTTATTATAAGTGATACACATGGACATGAAGAAAATCTGAAAAAGGTTCTGGAAAGAGAAGGGATGCCGGATCATGTGATCCATCTTGGCGATTCGGAGGACAGCGGAATACATATGAGGAAGATGCTGGACTGCCCTCTGCATATCGTGGCGGGCAACTGTGATTTCTTTTCGGATCTTCCGAAGGTGGCCATTGTGGAGCTTGGAGGCCATCGGATCATGCTCACCCATGGCCATTACCATTACGTGTCAGTGGGGACGCGGGATCTGCTGGAAGAGGCAAAGGTGAATGGCTGCGATATTGTGATGTTTGGCCACACGCACAGGCCGTTTTTTGACCAGAGTGACAGTGAGGTAACGGTGCTGAATCCGGGCAGCCTGTCATTTCCGCGCCAGGAGGGCCGCAGGCCGGGCTATATGATGATGGAAATAAAAGAGGATGGTACGGTGGAGTACCGCCAGAAGTATGTTTGAGAAAGCGGGGGCGCTGCAGAGCTGCGATGGCAGCCTGCAGCACCCCCGTTTTTAAATTTTAGAAAGTGTATTACTGATGTGACCACTCTTTCCTCTCGTGATCTAAAAATACTTTGGAACCGGTAGCGCCTTTTTGTCCCTGATATTTGCCGCGATAAGGATTTAATGCCTTGCTTTGCATTTCGGCAAAGACTAACTGGCCGATTCTGCGGCCTGCTTTTAGTTCGATTGCGCAGCGGTTTGCATTAAACAATTCCAAAGTAATTTCGCCCTGAAAACCGGGATCTACCCATCCGGCATTTTGAATAAATAATCCCATTCGTCCCAAAGAACTTCTTCCTTCAACAAATGCAGTCAGATTATCTGGCAGACAGATATATTCCATAGTAGTTGCAAGCACAAATTGACCAGGTAATAATAAATATGTTTCGGCGGTCAAATATTTATAATGTGTTTCGCTGTCAAATGTAAGAATTCCCTTTGAAGAATCTTCAACGATGCAAAAAGTATTACTTAATCGAATATCAACACTGGCAGGTTGAATCTGTTCCTTCGTTAAAGGTGTAATGGATAAAGTTTTGTTGTCTAGCATTGCCTGAATCTGTCTCTTATACACATCTGACGCTGCCGACGACTTA
>CAMTFT010000222.1 GCA_947071365.1 uncultured bacterium
ATAAAGATGCGTAAGGGAAAACGGCAGTATTTGGCTGCAGGGATAATATGCAGGATAAGGTACAGGAACGAAGGATGCTCCTGTTGTTTGTGTTGTTTTCTTTAACGCTTTGTCTGGGAGGCTGTGGCAGGCGCGGCGGTGAGGTGTATATGGCAGGTCTGGAAACGGAGCTGCATTCCACGGAGTTGCCTGTCGGCCCGGAAGCGAACTGCCAGAGCGGCGAATCTTCGGACACCGGTGAATTTGGCGCTGGTGCAGAAAACGGTGCGGGCAGCAAAGATGAAAATGAAGTCGGACACGGCCCGGAAACGAGGTGTTTGCCGGACAAGGATTCCGGCAGCAGGGCAAATCAGGAGACAGCCGGGGAAGACGAGAGTGCAGATCGGGAGACGGAAGGATACGTGTACGTCTGCGGGGCAGTGTGCCATCCGGGAGTGTATCCGATGCATTCCGGGATGCGTGTTTTTGAGGCGGTGGAACTTGCCGGCGGTTTCGCGGAGAATGCGGATGAAGACTGGGTGAATCAGGCCGGGTATCTGCAGGATGGACAGCAGCTCTACATCTGTACGAAGGATGAGACGCAGCAGATGCAGGAGGCGGCCGGGAGCGCAGGCAATGCGGTGCAGCAGGGAAAGGCAGGAAACGCAGGCGGTATAATGCAGCAGGGGACAGCCGGGAGTGCAGGCAGTATGATGCAGCAGGGAACGGCAGGAAATACAGGCGGTGCGGTGCAGCAGGGAACAGTTCCAGGCAGCGGTGCTGCTTCACAGGAATCTTCAGGCATGACAGATGGCAAAGTAAATTTGAATACGGCGGATGCGGAGACACTTATGACGCTGCCCGGGATCGGTGAGGTGAAAGCGGAGGCGATCATCCAGTACAGGACGGAGCACGGAGCTTTTTCTTCCATAGAAGAAATTCAGAATATTCCGGGTATCAAGCAGGCCGTATTTTCGAAAATAGAAGACCGGATCACGGTGTAGGTCATAAAGGAGTGGAAACATGGGTAAAAAAGTTTTGGTAGTAGACGACGAGAAACTGATTGTAAAAGGTATAAGGTTCAGCCTTGAGCAGGATGACATGGAAGTGGACTGTGCATACGACGGAGAAGAGGCCGTTCGTATGGCGAGAGAAAAGGAATATGATATTATTCTTCTGGATCTGATGCTGCCGAAGCTTGACGGGCTTGAGGTCTGCCAGCAGGTCAGGGAGTTCTCTGACGTTCCGATCGTCATGCTGACAGCAAAGGGCGATGATATGGACAAGATCCTCGGCCTGGAATACGGCGCGGACGATTATATCACGAAGCCTTTCAATATTCTTGAGGTCAAGGCACGTCTGAAGGCGATCATCCGCAGGACTTCCCAGAAGTCGTCAGCCGAGCCGAAGGGAAAGATCGTCGAGGTGGGAGATCTTGCCATCGACTGCGAGGGCAGAAGAGTCAGCATTGCAGGAAAAGAAGTCAATCTGACGGCAAAGGAGTTCGATGTGCTGGAGCTTCTTGTTTTCAATCCGAATAAGGTGTACAGCAGAGAAAACCTGCTGAATATCGTGTGGGGATACGAGTATCCGGGAGATGTCCGGACAGTGGATGTGCATATCCGGAGACTGCGTGAGAAGATCGAAGCAAATCCGAGTGAACCGAAATACGTACATACGAAGTGGGGAGTGGGTTATTATTTCCAGCATTAAAGGAAAAACTTTCAGGTATCTGGGAAGCCTGCGCACGCGTATTTTTATCATCGTGCTGCTGGTGGGGATGATTCCGATTTTCCTGATGAAGTACGTCATATTGGAAAATTATGAGGAGCAGTCTATTGACCAGAAGACGCAACTGATACAGAGCCAGTGCCAGCAGATCGTGGATCAGGTGGGCAGCTCCGGTTATATTAAGGATGTTGCTTCCAATCCGCAGGTAGATAAGCAGTTGGTTCAGCTTGCAAATATCTACAACGGGCGGGTGATCATTGTCAACAGCAGTTTCAGGATCGTCCGGGATACGTTTGAGATCGATGAGGATAAAGTAATCATTTCAGAAGAGGTACTGCAGTGTTTCCTTGGCAGCGACTCTTCTAACTATAACAAAGAAAATGAATTTCTTGAGCTGACTCTTCCGGTGAAGAATCCTGATACAAAGGGTACGGAGGGGATCATGATCGTCAGCTTGTCCACGCAGGATGTGAAGGATGGAAAGGACGCTCTGAGCAATACTGTTCTGATCCTTCAGATCGTGCTTACGCTGATGATCCTGGCTGCGGCATATTATGTGGCCAGAGTTCTGACGAAGCCCTTTGGCAAGATCACGCGGTCTCTGGAAGAAGTACGCGGCGGGGTGATCGAACAGGAAATCTCGATCCCCGATTATACGGAGACAAAAATGCTCGCTGAGGCGTACAACCGTATGCTGAAGCGCATGAAGATTCAGGAGGATTCGCGTCAGGAGTTCGTATCGAATGTCTCCCATGAGCTGAAGACACCGATCACTTCTATGAAGGTGCTGGCGGATTCCCTGCTGGCTCAGGAGAATGTGCCGGTGGAGCTTTATAAGGAATTCATGAGCGATATCGCGGAGGAGATCGACCGTGAGAACAAGATCATCACGGATCTGCTTTCACTCGTTAAGATGGATAAAAAATCCTCGGATATCAATATTCAGGAGACGAACATCAATCAATTGATCGAACTGATCCTTAAGAGGCTGCGTCCGATCGCGGCCAAACGGAACATTGATCTGGTGCTTGAAAGCTTCAAGCCGATCATGGCGGAGGTAGATGAGACGAAGCTCACACTGGCGCTGTCAAATCTTGTGGAGAACGGCATCAAGTACAACGAAGAGGATGGCTGGGTACACGTATCTCTGAACATTGACAGCAAGTATTTTTACGTCAAGGTGGAGGATTCCGGCATGGGAATTCCGGAGGCGGATCAGGAGCATATATTCGAACGATTTTACCGTGTCGATAAATCTCATTCGAGAGAAATCGGCGGAACGGGGCTTGGGCTGGCGATCACGCGCAGCGCGGTACTTATGCATCACGGTGCGATCAAGGTCTACAGTAAGGAAGGGGAAGGCACGACATTTACCGTGCGCATCCCGCTGAAATACGTACCGTAGGATTCATGGGACAGGAGGCATTTGGTGAAAATAAAAAAGATGCTTCTCTGGCTGCTGGCAGTCGCAGTGCTGCTGGCAGGCTGCGGAAAAAAGCAGGAGCCGGAGAGCAGTTATAAGGTATATTATGTTAACACAACAGGGACGCGCCTGATGGAGTCTGCGTACAATCCGCAGGCACAGACCTTTGAAGAGATGATGGATGAACTGATGCAGCAGCTCCAGACGGCTCCGACCAGTTACGTCAGCGCTTTGCCGGAGGGTGTGAGCATCAACGGATACGAGCGCGGCATTGACGCGCTGCGAATCGATTTCTCTACCGGGTATTACAGTCTGAGCAATACGGAGGAGGTACTGCTGCGGGCAGCGGTGGTCAAGACCTTTTCACAGATTCCGGGTGTCACGAAGGTGATGATCACGGTGGACAAGGAACAGCTAAAGGACGAGGAGGGCGAGCCCGTTCCGGCGATGGACGCCAATTCTTTTATTGATACGAAGGAGGGCGGCATCAATTCCTACCAGTACGCAACACTGATCCTGTACTTTGCAAATACGCAGGGCGATCTGATTGCGAAAGAGACGAGAAACCTGCATTACTCCAGCAACATGGTTCTGGAACGGGTTGTTGTGGAGCAGCTTATTGCAGGGCCGGAGACATCAGGACTTAAGCCGGTGCTTGGTAGCAATGTCAGGATACAGAATGTATATATTCAGGATGGCGTCTGCACCATCAATTTTGATGAGGGATTCAACAATGCTCCGTCAGAAAGCCCTCTGGATCCGGAAGCAGCACTGTATGCCGTTGTGGATTCCATCTGTGAGACGTGCGACAACATTACCGGTGTAAAATTTGAAATTGACGGAGAAAGCGATACGCTGTTCCGGGATACTGTTGATCTGAACCAAGTGTTCACAATGGATCGATCCTTTATTGAGCAGGATGAGATGCAGACCGGGGCCGCGGGGCAGGAAGAAACAGGAGAGTGATGAATTGAAAAGACCCCTTGTTTTTGTGGGCGTCATATTCCTCCTGTCCATGGTCATGCTATATAAAGTGGGGAGCCGTGAAAGCGGCTCTCCATACCATACGGCAGTTTCTCTAATGGAGGAGGAAGACGCAAAAAGCGGAACGATTGCCGTTCGCGGAACCGTTTCGGAATGCAGTGCAGTATCTGCAGGCTTACGCCTGTCTGTCAGTCACTTAACAATTCAAAAAGAAACATCTGATTTATCTTTACCATCTGATTTAAAACTCAGCATTACAATTGAAGATACAGAAGAAGATACAAAAGAAGATACGTCTACAGGGCAGTATGATGTTGAATTTACGGGCACATCCACAGGGAATTTTGAGTACAGAG
>CAMTFT010000223.1 GCA_947071365.1 uncultured bacterium
CACCTATTAAGTCGTCGGCAGCGTCAGATGTGTATAAGAGACAGGATTAGGCTATGGTTTCTGTAAAAAGTATGAAAGCAGTGCCTGCACTTCCTGGGGTCTGCATGACAGTAAAATGTTTTGCTGTGTCGGAATCGACGATGAGCCCTATGTACCAGAAAAAAATCCATCCAGACTGATTCTCTCTGAGGTTAAATTCCGGTATACGGTCAGTTGCGATGTGGATATGAATGACGGAAGTATTGAATATTTAGAATGTGTCACGCCTGGCAACTCCTTAAACGTAGCTGCTCTGTCAGATTAAGCTTTTCTTTACCTGTGAAAATCATTACCTCAACCATATCACCATTATAAAAAGCACTGCAAAACAGCTTTCCCTGTCCTGCAATGCTTTTTTATTTTATTGGTATTCTTTTGTCTCAATGTCACTTAGATTAGCATATCAACACACAACAGAGAAAACCTGGCAGGGCGGATCTGTAGATATTCCGGGGCCTTACCATTTGCCGACGCAGCGATTTGGAACAGAGGAGCCCTGCCAGGTTTTCCCTGTGTCCGGTTAACCGTTAACCAATGACCTTACTCTTACTCTGCATAGATCCTCTCATACAGCCCGTTCATCTTCTCCCGCTTCTCTTCATACGCTCCGTGAACCTCCGCCCGGGGCGTGTAGCACTCTGTCTCTCCATTCCCCCGGATGACCTCAAACGCCCGCTCCAAAGAAGGATAAACGCTCTGGCCCACCAGCGCCACCATCAGCGCTCCCAGTGCCGTGGACTCGCTGTCCTCCATATGGTACAGTGAAATACCGTATACATCCGCCTGAAGCTGATTGATGACACGGCTGTTTGTCAGGCCGCCGCTGATATACGCCCGGCCGATCTGCGCATAGCTGCCGAACAGTTGAATGTTATTTCGGATCTCCATAAAAATCCCTTCCAGAAGCCCCTTCATCATGGACTTCCGGTCTGAAGCCAGTGAGATCTCCCCGAAATACGCCCTCGCCTCCGGGTTCCATTTCGGCGTGCTTCGCCCCTGGAAATACGGCAGTACCGTCACGTCGCTGACGCTTCCATCCAGCATCTGCAACTCGCGGTTTATCGTATCATAATCGATCTGTCCCGTCTGCGCAGCCGGATAAAAATTCTTTCCGAACCAGTCAAAGGCAGAGCAGCACGTCAGAACGTTTGCCTCCACCATGTAATGTCCCGCCACGGAAGAGCAGTTGAATATCAACTGCGGCGCTGGCTCATCCGGCACTTCATCCAACGCAGTCACAAGAAAACCGCCCGTCCCTGCCACAAGAGAAAGCGTTCCCTCCTGAAATGCTCCCTGGCCAATGGCGGCGCACTGCTGGTCGCCTCCGCAGGTGATGACCGGGATGCCCTCCGGAAGGCCCGTTTTCCCTGCGAATTCCGGTGTCACCGTGCCGCACACGCTGCCCGGCTCCAGAAGTTCACAGAGCTGTTCCTCCTGAATATCAAAAATATCCAGCATTTCCTTATCCCATCTGCGCTCCCGCAGGTTCATAAGGTGCGAACGGCTGCCGTACGTCACATCCGTTCTGTACTGCCCCGTCATGTAATGCATCACGTATTCCGGAATATTCACAAATTTATAAAGCTTACGGCAGACATCCGGCCTGTTTCTTTTTATCCAGGTCATACGGCTGCCCGAAAATACCGTATTGATCTTCGCGCCGCTCTTCTCAAAGATCAGGTCATTATACGGCTCCAGCTCCCTGCATATCCCGGCATTTCTCCGATCCTGCCACATGATCGTATCCATCAGCGGCTGCCCCGATGCGTCCACAGGTATGATTGCGGAGCGCTGTGAGGTCACTGCTACAGCGTCCACCGAAAGCTGCTTCTCCCGGGCGTTTTTCGCAATACCTGCTGCGATCGTTTCCAGAGACCCCGTCCAGCTTTCAGGACTCTGCTCGATCCGCCCGTCCGGATACTTGACCGGCTCATATTTCACCTGCTCTGCGGCCAGCCTTTCTCCCCGCTGCGTAAACAGGATCCCCCTCATACTGGAGGTGCCAATATCAACAACTAAAATATTCATCCGCGTTTACTCCCTTCTTCCAGGATCCGGTGGATATGGAGCGCCAGATACATCGTTTCCTGATTCGTCAGCCCGACTCCAAATCGCTCCTTTACGAACATTTCCACCCTCTCCACACAGGAAAATTCAGAAGTACATGCCTGGGCTACCTGATCGTAGAGAAGATGCGAAGAATCCTCCGGGAGCTGCTGTCCGGAAACGAGCCGCTGCGCGAACAGCCGGACATGGGTGACATATCTGGAATACGTCACGCTCTCCTCGTCATAGACAAGCTGATAATAATACTTTACGATGTTCAGCACGTCCTCCGTCAGCTCACTGATCTTCCGGTTTTTTTCATTGTACGGATGGTCTACCTGCGCGTTAATAAAATGAAACGCAATATTTCCCGCCTCATCCTCGGGAAGTTCCACACCGATCTGCTCCTTCACCTGCTGCAGCGCATACCGCCCCACTTGGAATTCATTCGGATTGAACCGCTGCATATCCAGTGTATAAAAATTCGGCACTACGATCCCTTCCTTCACCCGGCGAACCGCAAATGCAAGGTGATCCGTCAGTGAAAGATAGATGTGGTCAAGCAGCTTCATTTGAAATTCTTCTATGGCATAATCAATGATGTTCTTTACAATTTCAAAATATACGCTGTCTATCTCAGCCGCCAGCCGGATAATGCTCCTTGAGATGGAACGGTCCTTGAGCACAAAGACCTTTTCCACCTCTTCTGTTCCGAACTGATAGCCGGCCGCCTTGTGAAATCCGATTCCTTTTCCCATCAATATCGTTTCCCTGCCCTGAGCATCCAGCGCAAGTACCAGCGAATTATTCAGAACCTTGATTACCCGCATGTTTCCTCCCCGGAGCCGATTACCGCTCCTCTCCGTTCGTCCGGATCACATTTTGATACCAGAAAAAGCTGTCCTTTCGGATACGGCTCAGATCCTTCAGATCCATATCCTCACGATTGATGTAAACAAAACCATAACGCTTCCTGAAGCCCTGATGCGAACTCAAAAGGTCAACGACAGACCACGGACAGTAACCCATCAGATCCACGCCGTCCTCCATTGCCAGCGCCATAGCGTCGAGATGGCCCCGGATATAATCGATCCGGTACTCATCGTGTACCCTGCCGTCCTCCGTCAGAACGTCCGGCGTGCCGAGGCCGTTTTCCGTAATGATCAGCGGCAGATGGTAGCGCGCATAATAATCATTCAGCACGATGCGAAGGCCCATGGGGTCGATCTGCGCCCCGTACTCGCTGGCCTGCAGGTTCGTATTTTTCTCGTCACGGCAGTAGCCGTACTGGTCAAAGTCCACCTCATTGCCCCGGAAAACACGCATGCCCACCGGGTGCTCCTCATCCGCCGGAAGGTAGCTTGCGCACAGCGTCCGGTAATAATTCAGCGCGATAAAATCCATTTTTGCGCTTTTCAGGATGGCCGCGTCGCCCTCCTCCATCTTCGGGACGATATCGCGTTCTTTCAGATAACGCATATAATATCCCGGATACTCACCGTAATAATGCATGTCCAGGCAGTAATTCGTCTTGAACCAGTCGTTCATTTTGGCCGCCCATACATCCTCCGGCTTATTCGTCAGCGGATACGTACACGTAGAGGAAACCGCCGGGGCAATCTTGCCGCCTTCCACCATTTCATGGCAAGCATTTACCGTCAGGGCATGTGCCAGGAACATATGGTAATCCATCTGCGCCCGGATCTTATCCGCCTTCCATGCATCCGGCTCATTGATGTTCATGCGCTCGTCCACACGGATCATCAGGTTCTGCTCATTGTGTACCAGCCACCACTTTACGCGGTCGCCGAAAGCTTCAAAGCAGACCCTTGCATACCGCTCAAAGGCGTATGCGCACTCTCTCGCCTCCCAGCCGTTATATTTCTCCACAAGAGCGTACGGAAGGTCAAAATGGTACAGCGTCACCAGCGGCATAATATCATTTGCCAGGAGCTCATTGATCACATTATTATAGAAGTCAATGCCCTTCTGGTTTACCGCGCCGTCACCGTCCGGAATGATCCGCGCCCAGGAAAGGGAAAAACGGTACGTTTTCAGGCCCATTTCCTTCATCAGAGCGATATCTTCTTTCCAGTGATGGTAAAAATCACTGGCAACCTTACTGTCGGCCTGGCGGTCGGAACGTTTAAAGGAATTGTAGTCTGCGACGGTCATTCCCTTACCGTCCGCGTCCCATCCGCCTTCGATCTGGAACGCCGATGATGCGGCGCCCCAGAGAAAATTTTCAGGAAATTTTGCTTTCATAAAATTGCTCCTTTCAAGGATTGCAAATATTACGTTTCATATAGATATTACTTTTTAAAACACTTACTCTGTCTCTTATACACATCTGACGCTGCCGACGACTTAATAGGTGTA
>CAMTFT010000224.1 GCA_947071365.1 uncultured bacterium
TTCTGACTGTCACAATGCCCCGGTCCGTCCGACAGCTTGTCTCCCTGGAAAAAATCCCGTGCCGGAAATCCAGCTCCATGCAATGCTTCAAAGGCTCCGTCTCCGGCAGCGCATATTTTTTCCCGTCCACCGCGATATACGTATACAATACATTCGGGGCATTCAGTGGCTCACGCCAGCCGGAGCCCACCTGGTCATAAATTCCCGCCAGGTTGATCGCCGGCATCTGCTCTTTTCGATATTCCTCCTGGGTTCCGCGGATCCCCAGATAACCGTTTCCGCAGAGCATACGGTTGCCCATCCGGGATATCTGCTCTTCGCAAAATTTATTTTCCTGAATTACCCAGTTCATCTCATCCCTCCCCTGCTATTTTCCAGAAATCCGGGATTTCCACGTTCAGCGCTTCTTTTCCTGTCAGCGCCTTTTTCCCGTAGATCATCAGCTCCAGCGCTTTTCCATACTCCGCCGAAAGATGTATCTGCTCCCTGTCCACACGGATATTCAGAATATCGCCTTTATAGTGGAGCTTGAAAGAATATTCCTCCCACTCCTTTGGGATCACCGGATTCAGCTTCAGAATCTCGCCGTCTGAGCGCAGGCCGCCGAAGCCGTATACAATATTCATCCAGGCAGCCGCAATGGACGTCGTGTGGATTCCCTCATCGCTGTTGCGGTTGTAATTGTCCAGATCCATTCTCGTCGCAAAACGGAAAAAGTCATACGCCTCCTCCGCCTTTCCAAGCTGGGTCGCCAGAATGGAATGCACCGACGGCGAAAGGGAGCTCTCATGGATGCAGCGCGGCTCATAATATTCATAGTTGCGCTCCAGCTCCTCCTGCGTAAAGCTGCCGTTAAAGAGCAGCATCAGCATCAGGACATCCGGCTGTTTGATCATATCATTCCGGTAGATGCGGTCGTAGGACCAGTGATTATACAACGGGAAATCCGTCACCGGAATCGCATCAATATCTATATGCGGCAGGTCAAAGAAGCCCTCATGCTGTTCGTAGAGCATCCGTTCGGCATCGTAGGGTATGTACATCCGGTCCGCCATCTGCTTCCAGGCAGCGCCCTCACTTTCCAGATATCCCGTCTTTTCTACAGCGCTCCGGTAATCCTCCGGCGCTTCCCTCTGCAGTCTTTCCAGACACTCCAGTGTGTAGCGGAAGGTAAACCTTCCCATATAATTTGTATAGCAGTTGTGATTCACCATCATCTGAAATTCGTCCGGTCCCATAACTCCGTAATAGCCAAATCTCAGACCGTCATTGGAATAGTCTCCTCTGGTAGCCAGCATTCTGCTGACCTCGATCAGAATTTCTATTCCCTGGGATGCCAGAAATTCCAGATCACCGGTCATCTTCTCATAGAACCAGATTCCGTAAGCTACCGCCGTGGAAGCCTGCAGCTGAAGGCTGGCGTGCTGCCACAGATTACAGCATTCCTTCCCGCTGATCGTGGCGATGGGATAAAATGCTCCCTTACAGTCCAGCTCCTTTGCTCTCTTTTTCGCCTCATCCAGCGTCTGATAACGGAAATACAGAAGATTTCTGGCTCCCTCCAGATCATTGAACAGGAAGAAGGGCAGGCAGTATGTTTCTGTATCCCAGAATGCATTTCCGTTGTACACCTCTCCTGTCAGTCCCTTGGCGCCGATGTTGCTTCCTCTGACAGCTCCGTGATACGTCTGGAAAAGCTGGAAAATGCAGAAGCGGATGCCCTGCTGGTTCTCCGGGTCCCCTTTAATCTCTATATCACAGTGCTCCCAGATTTCGCTCCACCATTTTGTATTATCTGCCAGAATCTGTTCAAAGCTGATCTTTTGCAGCCGCTCTCTGCTTTCGGCGCACTGTCTGCGGTATTCCTGCTCTCCTGCGGCATTCCTGCACAGCAGGTTGCACACGGTGCGCTCCGCCCGGAAGGTCTTGCCCGGCTCCGCCTCTGCCTCAAGCAAAAGCTGCACTTTCTTTTCCTCCTGGCATGACCCGGTCTGCACAAGCCCTTCTCCGGTGATCCGGGCAGCAGAATTCACCCGCTGCGCCGTATGGATCGTCTCAAGCTCCAGGTTCAAAAATCCATCATCAGTCACTGCTCCCAGGGCATTCCACAGATTTTCCTTTACGCTCTCATGGATCACGGACCCGTCAAGCCCCAGAGTCAGATATATCTTCCCCCGGAAATCCAGCGGCCGCAGTGTAATTCTCTGCGCCGCAAATTCTACCTGCTTCATCGAAAGAATCCGCTCAAACGTCACCTCTATCTCTTTTCCGTCAGCCAGACACCATATGAACTGTCTTGTCAGAAGTCCCGTTTTCATGTTCAGCCATCTGCAAAAGGACCGCACCCTGCTCCTTCCCAGATCCAGGCTCTCCCCGTCGGCCTCCAGCCCTGTGTCCAGCCAGTTCACGGAATTTACCATAAATTCTGTCACATCCGTGATTCCGACATAGTGGGGACCTTCCTGCTTTTTCTGCTCATATATACCGTTAAAATAGCTGCCCGTAAGGCTTTCCCCGGAGTATCCTTCCTCCATGTAGCCCCGGACTCCCATATATTCATTCGCCAGGGAAAAAATGGATTCCGCCACCCTGGAGTAAGCCGGGTCAAAGCCTTCCTCAATAATCTGCCACGGATGCTCTTTAAAATAGATATCTGCTACTTTAGCCATATGTTATCCTCACCTTAATTAATGCATGTCATCCCTTTACTGCTCCCGCCGCCGCACCGTCGGTAATCTGTTTCTGGAAAATTATGAAAAGAATCGTTGGCGGAATGATCGAGAACATGACTGCCCGCAGCATGCTCACCGCATTTGTCGGCGTATCCTTAAAGCTGAACAGCTTTACCATAACCGTTTCTTTGCCGGAACCGTTCAGTACAAGATACGGAAGCAGGAAATCTGACCATGCCGCCGTCACCGCAAAGATAGCAACCACCATGATAATAGGTCTGGACAGCGGAAGAATCATTTTCTCAAATACCTGCAGCGCACCGCAGCCGTCCAGACGCGCGGACTCCACCAGCTCTCTGGGAATCTCCTCGAAAAACTCTTTAAACAGAACGACCCAGAAGGCATTTGCACCGTAGGACAGCCACAGCGGAAGAAAGCTCCCGCTGAGGCCGATCATATTGATGTTTCGGAACAGCGCCACAATACTGGCCGTGGACGGAATCAGAAGGCTCCACATAACAAGCGCCTGCACAATCTTATACCCTTTCGGTTTCAGGATTGCCAGCCCGTAAGCCAGCAGGCCGTTGAAAACAACTGCGCATACGACACTTCCCGCCACCAGGATTATGGAATTTACATAAAATTTGGAAAATTTAAGCTGGTTCCAGGTCTTTTTAACACCTTCAAAATCAAAATGCTGCGGAATAATCGTTACATTTCTCGTAAAATCCTTAATATCCTTAAAGGATGCCAGAAATACCCATACAACAGGAAACAGTGCGGCAATGACCATCACAATACACAGCAGCATAATAAGGATACTCAGCGCTCTCGATTTTGGAGAGTGCATATCATAGCCGCGGATCGCTCCGTCACGTTTATCAAAATATTTTCTAAAAAACATGCCCTCTCCTCCTAATATTCTTCTTTTTTCTTTGCAACCTTCATGTACAGCCCGCTCAATATAATCAATATGATGCAGATCATAACGGACAGAGCCGCCGCACCTGAAAAGTCACTGTCACGGAATGCGAACCGGTATACAAGCATCATCAGTGAAATACTTGCATTGTTCGGACCGCCATTCTTAAGCACCATCGGTTCATACAGAATCTGGAACACAGAAATCACCTGCATGATCAGAAGCGTCCTTGCCAGACCGTTGATGCTGGGGAGCGTAATATGCCGGATTCTCTGCCAGATGCTGGCGCCGTCGATAGTCGCCGCCTCGTACAGATCCGCACTGATCCCGCTGATGCTCGCCATATAGATCAGAGCGGTGGACCCCGCCGACTTCCAGGTCATTGTCACGACGATGAGCGGAATCGTCCACTTTGTATTATTCAGCCACACGAAGGGAGCAATTCCGATTTTTCCCAGCAGGATATTGAGCACGCCGGTGGGACCGGGAGTAAAGAAATAATTCCAGATCCAGATCGTGGCAAGCCCCGGAACGATATTCGGGAAATAAACGCCTACACGGAAGAAACTTTTTAAATGTACGGTCTCTGAGATCAGTACCGCCATGATGATAGGTATAAAAAAGCCGATCACCAGCGACCAAAACGTATAGGAAAATGTATTTACGAAGGCCGCCTTAAAATCCGGCACCTTCAGAACCCTGGCATAATTTGCCAGACCGACAAAGTCCACCGTCTGATAGCGGATCGTGCTGTAAAGGGACAGTCTGACGTTCTCCAGAAGCGGCTCCCAGATATAGAATGCAAAAAGTATCACAGACGGCCTGTCTCTTATACACATCTGACGCTGCCGACGACTTAATAGGTGTAG
>CAMTFT010000225.1 GCA_947071365.1 uncultured bacterium
TCTACACCTATTAAGTCGTCGGCAGCGTCAGATGTGTATAAGAGACAGAGCCGTACCAGAGTGAGAACAGGAAGATCACCTCCGTTACGAAGGGTCAGTTCGAGGACATTTACAATGGCGTTGTGGGCCTTAGCCAGAACGAGATCTCGGAAAAATACAATATTTCCTTTGACCAGACAGGGGTCATCGTACCTACGGCTATCTACTGCCGCTGTCTGATGGAAAATCTTGGAGTGGAGACGCTGTGGTTCCCGGATTACAGCCTCTGTGACGGCATGGCGTATGATTACGGCGTAAAGAACCGCTACATCAAAAACAGCCATAACTTCGAGGAGGATATCATTGCGGCAGCCCGCAGCATATCGAAGCGGTATAAATGCAGCCAGGCACATATCCGCAATCTGGAGGAGATCGCGCTGCTGGTCTTTGACCGGATGAAGAAGGTACACGGTATGGGAAAACGCGAGAGGCTTCTGCTTCAGATATCCATTATCCTGCACAACTGTGGAAAATTCATCAGCCTGGAGGACGTTTCTGAATGCGCCTTCAATATCATTATGGCGACGGAGATCATCGGCCTGTCCCATATGGAGCGGGAGATGATTGCCTATACGGTGAAATTCAATACGAGCCGTTTCCTGTATTACGATGAGCTGGCGGCCAGCACGGCTTTAAGCGAAACGGAGTACATGGTGGTGGCGAAGATGACGGCGATCCTCCGTATGGTCAATGCGCTGGACCGGACACATCAGCAGAAATGCAAGAATGTAAGCGTGACGCTGAAGGAGCATGAACTGAGGATCACGGCCTCCGGCAACGCGGATTTTTCTCTGGAAAAAGGCACCTTCGATGAAAAAGCGGAATTTTTTGAAGAGATATTTAACGTGCATCCTGTATTTAAACAGAGAAAACAGATTTAGGAGGAAGAAAAATGGCAGAATTTGATTTTGAAAAGCCGGAATATTACACAAACAGGGAGTGCAGTTGGCTGAGCTTCAACAGCCGTGTGCTCAGTGAGGCGCGGGACAAGAGCCTGCCGCTTCTGGAACGTTTGAAATTCCTGAGCATTACCTCCTCGAATCTGGATGAATTTTTCATGATACGTGTGGCATCCCTGAAGGATATGGTACATGCGAAGTATACGAAAAAGGATATAGCCGGAATGACGCCCCAGGAGCAGCTTACAGTCATCGGCGAAAAAGCTCACGAGCTGGTGGCAACGCAGTATTCGACGTACAACCGTTCCCTGCTTCCGCTCATGAAGCAGTCCGGGCTGGAGGTCGTGACGGAGCATGAAAAGCTGACGAAGAAGCAGAAGCAGTTTGCTGACCAGTATTTCCAGGAGAACGTATACCCCGTTCTTACGCCGATGGCTATGGATTCCTCCAGGCCGTTCCCGCTGGTACGTAACAAGACGCTGAATATCGGCGCGCTGATATCGAAAAAGGGAGAGAAGGGGAAAGCCGAGTTTGCCACGGTGCAGGTGCCCTCTGTCCTTCCGCGGATCGTGCGGCTTCCCGATACGGAGGACGGCCATAAGAGCGTGATCCTGCTGGAGCAGTTGATCGAGCGGAATATTGACCAGCTCTTCCTGGGATATGATGTGGTAGCCGCCTGCCCTTACCGGATCATGAGAAACGCGGATCTGTCCTACGACGAGGACGAGGCTGCGGATCTTCTGAAGGAGATCCAGAAGCAGCTCAAAAAACGTCAGTGGGGCGAGGTCATCCGTCTTGAGATCGAAGAAAAGATGGATCCGAAGCTGCTGAAGATCCTGAAGCTGGAATTTAACGTAAAGGAAGAAGATATTTACAAGATAAACGGCCCCCTCGACCTGACCTTCCTGATGAAGCTATACGGACTTGAAGGTATGGACGAGTATCGTTACAAGCCGTACAAGCCGCAGCCGGTGCCGGGCATGAATGACGAGGAGGACATCTTTACCCAGATCCGTAAGGGAGATATTCTCCTGCACCATCCGTATATGACCTTTGAGCCGGTGATACAGTTCGTAAAACAGGCGGCGACAGACCCGAACGTTCTTGCCATCAAGCAGACGCTCTACCGCGTCAGCGGCAATTCGCCCATCGTGGCAGCGCTGGCCCAGGCGGCGGAGAACGGCAAGCAGGTGTCGGTTCTCGTGGAGCTGAAGGCAAGATTTGACGAAGAGAACAATATCATCTGGGCGAAGATGCTGGAGAAAGCCGGATGCCACGTTATCTACGGGTTGCTGGGCCTTAAGACCCACAGCAAGATCACGCTGGTGGTACGCCGGGAAGAGGATGGCATCCGCCGGTACGTTCATCTTGGAACGGGTAACTACAATGATTCTACGGCGAAGCTGTATACTGACTGCGGTATTCTGACGTGTTCCGAACCCATCGGCGAGGATGCGACTGCCGTATTCAACATGCTTTCCGGTTATTCCGAGCCGAAGCACTGGAACCGCCTCGTCCTTGCACCGATCTGGATGAGAAACGGATTTATGCATCTGATCCAGCGGGAGACGGAACATGCCAGGGCAGGAGAGCCGGCAAGGATCATCGCGAAGATGAATTCCCTGTGCGACAAGGAGATCATAGCTGCACTGTATGAGGCTTCTGCGGCAGGCGTTGAGATCGATCTGATCATCCGCGGCATCTGCTGTTTGAAGACGGGAATCCCGAAGGTCAGTGAAAATATCCGTGTCCGCTCCATCGTGGGAAATTTCCTGGAGCACGCCCGCATTTTCTATTTCCAAAACGGCGGCGACGAAGAATTCTATATGGCAAGCGCCGACTGGATGCCGCGTAATCTCGACAAGCGTGTGGAGATCCTGTTCCCGATCGAGTCTCAGGAAATACAGGAGCGCGTGCGCCACATCCTGCAGATCCAGCTCGAGGACAATATGAAGGCGCATATCTTGCAGCCGGACGGCAGCTATGAGAAAATCGATAAGCGCGGCAAGGTACTGCTGTGTGCGCATGATTATTTCTGCGAGGAGGCCATAGAGCTGGCAAAGCCGGGGCCGGAGCCGCAGCAGAGCCACGTTTTTATTCCGGCGGAGCCGATTGCGGATTAAGGCAGCGCCATAAAGATGAAAGGACAGACATATATGTACAGAGAGCATACAAAAGTGGTGAGGATTGGCGACCGGGTCATCGGGGGCGGAAATCCGATCCTGATCCAGTCTATGACGAATACAAAAACGGAGGATGTGGCCGCGACTGTGGCGCAGATCCAGGCGCTGGCAGCAGCAGGCTGTGACATCATCCGGTGCGCCGTGCCTACGATGGAGGCGGCGAGGGCTTTTTCGGAGATTAAAAAACAGATCACGATCCCGCTGGTGGCGGATATTCATTTTGACTATAAGCTGGCGATTGCGGCGATAGAGAACGGCGCGGACAAAATACGTATCAACCCGGGGAACATCGGAAGTACTGACCGGGTGAGGGCCGTGGTGGACGCGGCAAGGGAGCGAAACATCCCGATCCGTATCGGTGTGAATGGCGGTTCGCTGGAAAAGGAGATCGTGGAGCGGGATCACGGTGTTACGGCGGAGGGCATTGTAGAGAGTGCGCTGCGCCAGACAGCAGTGATTGAGGATATGGGCTATGACAACCTTGTTATCAGCATCAAATCTTCCGATGTCATGCTTTGTACGGCGGCTCACAAGCTGCTGGTACAGAAGACAGATCATCCGCTGCATGTTGGCATCACAGAGGCCGGAACACTTCTGTCGGGCAATATCAAATCCGCCGTAGGTCTTGGCATGATCCTGTCGGAGGGCATCGGCGATACGATCCGCGTTTCACTGACGGGAGATCCGAGAGAGGAAGTAAAGTCTGCGAAGCTGATCCTGCGGACGCTGGGGCTTCGAAAGGGCGGCATCGAAGTTGTGTCGTGTCCTACCTGCGGCCGTACAAAGATCGATCTAATCGGCCTTGCAAATAGGGTGGAGGCTATGGTGGAGGATATTCCTCTGGATATCAAGGTAGCTGTCATGGGTTGTGTCGTGAACGGGCCGGGCGAGGCGAAAGAGGCTGATATCGGTATTGCCGGAGGCAAGGGAGAAGGACTGCTTATCAAAAAGGGAGAAGTGATCCGCAAAGTGCCGGAGGAGCAGCTTCTCGATGTGCTTCGGGAGGAGCTTCTGAACTGGAAATAACGATGAGCGTTAATTGTCTCTGTCATCAAAGAGAAGCAGGCAGGGAACAGATTGGCGGCAAAAACAGAAACGGTCAGCGCGGAGGATAAAAATGCTCGTAAAAATATTGATTGATAATGAAACAAAAAACATGCTGGTTCCCGAATGGGGACTGGCTGTTTTTATAGAATTTAACGGTCACAGGATATTGCTGGATACCGGCTCTTCCGGGAAATTTTTGCAGAATGCACAGGATATGGGCTGTCTCTTATACACATCTGACGCTGCCGACGACTTAATAGGTG
>CAMTFT010000226.1 GCA_947071365.1 uncultured bacterium
CTGTCAAAAGCAATTGCTCCGCCGCAGCAGGGACATTTATACTCCAGAATGTCAGCCATAATAAACATCAGCCTCCAGAATCATTTTATGGGCGCTTTGCTCCGCATTCGGAACAGAATTTGCCCTTATTTCTCGTGCCGCAGGTGCAGATCCATTCCGCCTCCGGCCGTTTTGTGCCGCACTCAGAGCAGAACTTGCCGGAATTTACCGTGCCGCAAACGCAGGTCCACTCCGCGGATGCCTGGCTTGGCTGCGCTGTTGGATCTACTGGCCGCGCGGATGCCTGGCCCGGATACACTGCCGGATCTGCTGCCTGCGCGGATGCCTGGCCCGGCTGTACTGCTGAATCTGCCGCCTGACTCGGCTGCGCCGCCTGCACCCGCTGCCCCATGGTGAACAGCTCCTGGGGATTCATGCCGCCCACATTGCCGGCCATGCCCATCCCCATGAATCCTGTCATCGCTCCGGCAGAGTTCGAGGCCGCCATCCGCATCGCGTCAGCCTGCGCTCCCGCCAGATTTGCTGCCGCCATGATCGGATCACGCATCACTGCGCTTTTTTGAAGCTGTTTTATCATATCCTCATCCTCTTTCGAGGCTGACACGGAATTCACACCGAAGGATGTGATGACGATGCCGCGAAGCTCCTTCCACTTCTTTGAAAGCACGTCATTTAATATTTCCGAAAGCTCCATCGCATGACCCGGAAGGGCGCTGTACCGGACGCCCCGCTCAGATATCTCCGCAAACGCCGGCTGAAGCGCAGTCAGAAGCTCGCTCTTTAGCATACTGTCCATACGGGAACGCTCATAAACATCCGCCACATTTCCGCAGACATTCGTATAAAAAAGAATCGGATCCGCAATCCGGTAGGAATACTCGCCATTGCACCGGATCGAGATATCCACATCCAGTCCGATATTCCGGTCAATTGCCCGGAACGGGACGGGGGTCGGCGTCCCATACTTATTTCCCATGATTTCCTTCGTATTAAAATAGTATACCCGCTGATTTGACGATGCTTCGCCTCCGAAGGTAAACCTCTTTCCGATCTCCTCAAAGGTTCTTCGGATACTATCTCCCAGGCTGCCGTCAAAAACAGAGGGCTCCATGCCGCTGTCATACGTATATTCGCCGGGCTCTGCGCAAACCTCAGAGACCTTTCCATCCTCCACAATCATCATGCACTGCCCGTCCGCCACCGCGATCACTGAGCCGTCCGTAATGATATTGTCGTCTCCGTGACGATTGGAGGAACGCCCTGATACCTTCTTCCGTCCTCTCTGCACAAGGATCTCCGAATCCATTGAATCGCAGTAAAAATATTCCTTCCACTGATCCGCAAACGTACCGCCTGCGGCGCCGAGAGCTGCTTTAATTAGTCCCATATTCTACCTCCATTTTCCACATCCCACAAAACATTTTATAAACAGGGGATGATATTTTCCATATAAAGACAAGAACCCGGAAAAGCTTTGCTTTTCCAGGTTCTTCACGCGCTGCCTTTTGCATCGTATTATATCAGAATTGTCCGGCCTTTCACAACCGGTTTTCGTAAATATTAAGAAACTTCTGCGGCAATACAGCTTTCACCCGTACAATATGCAAGCCAGACATGCGTGAATACTCTGCCCCGCTATGCACAGCGGTATCTCGGCAATGATTCCACCATATGTCCCGCATACGCCATTTCCACCAGCACGGCAAATACCGTAGCGCACACCATCAGGATCTGCCTGCAGTCATCCGTGACGCTGTGTTCTCTCCGCATCATATATTTGCGATGGGATTCTTCCACGTATGAGAACAGCTCCTCCAAAGAACCGATCCTCTGCGCCCGCCTTCCAGCTTCCCCGAAAAGATGCTTCGCCTCCGGTGTCCACACGTAAGCGCGCAGGTAATACTTCATCTCGCTCTCGTACATGCAGTGATCCTTCAGCGTCCCCTCGAAGGACGTATTGTGCGGATATGTAAAATAATCCGCTATATAATGCAGAACCACGCCCAGCCTGCGCCAGAGTACGCGTTCTTTCCACTCTTCATCAATACCCTCTGTAAATATATATCGTACAAAATCCTGCATATCGTCGTATGTGCTCTCAAACTCATGCGGCGATGTGACCATTTTCGGAGTCAGATCCGGAAGGATCGAGCCAAAGCAGAACGCTTTTTTATGTTTTTCAAGTCCCTCCATCTTAAACTCCCTGACCAGATACATAGCCAGAGAGATATGCGATTTTTTACGCATTCTTTCCCTCCCGTTATCAAGAACTACATCTTGTTGTCTGCCATACTTAAACACTCCACAGTTAGTTTACATGGAATGAAGGAGAAACGCAAGAGATATTACGTAAATTTTATGTGGAAATGCTGGAAAGTATTACTACCGCGTCACCACATCCGCTATATTGATCAGCGTCAGCTTATTGATATTGTTGTTTTCCAGGCTTGTTATCAGAGCTTTGGCCGTATCCAGGGATGTCAGCACATTGACTCCCGTCTCGATGGCATTTCGGCGGATGGTGAAGCCGTCCTGCGCATGATCGACACCCTGAGACGGCGTGTCGATAACGAGGTCTATCTCGTGGCCGAGGATCAGATCCAGAATATTCGGTGATTCCTGCTCGATCTTACGTGTCATGCGCACCTGGATATCTGCCTCCATGAATGCCCGCGCCGTTCCCTTTGTGGCAAAAATATTGTAGCCCAGCGCTTCAAAGCGCTTTGCGATCTCCGTCGCCTCGATCTTGTCCGAATCCCGCACCGTCATGATCATGTTCTTATGCTTCGGCAGATTGATACCGGCGCCGAGGAATGCCTTGTACAGCGCTTCCTCGAAGGTCGCTGCGATGCCGAGGCATTCACCGGTGGATTTCATCTCCGGCCCGAGGCTGATATCTGCGCCGCGGATCTTTTCGAAGGAGAACACCGGCATCTTGATCGCAAAATAATCAGCCTCCGGCTGCAGTCCCGGCGTATACCCCAGCTCCCGGATCTTCTGGCCCAGGATCACCTTCGTCGCAAGCGGCACGATCGGAATCCCCGTCACTTTGCTGATGTACGGCACGGTACGGCTGGAACGCGGATTGACCTCGATCACATAGACCTCATCGTTGCTGACGATAAACTGAATGTTGATCAGGCCGATCACGTGCAGGGAACGGGCAAGCTTTCTCGTATAATCCTCGATGACCCGTTTGATCTTCGGTGAAATACTCTGAGCCGGATAAACGGAAATGCTGTCCCCTGAATGGATGCCTGCACGCTCGATATGCTCCATGATTCCGGGAATCAGTACATCCTCGCCGTCGCACACGGCGTCAACCTCAATTTCCTTTCCTACCAGATATTTATCTACCAGAATCGGATGTTCCTGGGCGATACGGTTGATAATTCCGATATAGCTGTCCACATCCTCATCGTTGATCGCGATCTGCATACCCTGGCCGCCGAGAACGTAGGACGGGCGCACCAGCACCGGATAGCCGAGACGGTTCGCAACCTTCTTCGCTTCCTCGGCAGTAAATACGGTATCTCCCGCAGGTCTCGGAATATTGCACTGCTCCAGAATCTCATCGAAAAGCTCCCTGTCCTCCGCAGCATCCACATTTTCAGCGGAGGTGCCAAGAATCGGCACGCCCATCTTCATAAGGGCCTCCGTCAGCTTGATCGCCGTCTGGCCTCCGAACTGGACGACTGCTCCGTCCGGCTTCTCCAGACGTACCACGTTCTCCACATCCTCCGGTGTCAGCGGCTCAAAATACAGCTTGTCCGCAATATCAAAATCCGTACTTACTGTTTCCGGATTGTTGTTGATGATGATCGTCTCATACCCTTCCTTTGCAAATGCCCAGGTGCAGTGTACGGAGCAGAAATCAAACTCGATGCCCTGTCCGATACGTATCGGGCCGGAACCCAGGATCAGCACCTTTTTCCTGTCATTTGTCTCCTCCGCCTCATTCTCACTTCCGAATACGGAATAGTAATACGGTGTCGTGGCCGCAAATTCCGCCGCACACGTATCCACCATCTTGTACGCTGCCACGATTCCATTCTGATAGCGCATTTCTTTTATCTCGTCCTCAGTCCTGCCGGTCAGCCTTGCGATTACATTATCCGGGAATTCGATGCGCTTTGCTTCCTTCAGAAGCTCTGCAGTCAGATCCTGTGTCTTCAGCGCTTCTTCCATCTCCACAATAATTGCCAGCTTATCAATGAACCAGATATCGATCTGTGTGATCTCGTGAATCTTCTCATAGGAGATCCCGCGGCGCAACGCCTCAGCGATCACCCATATCCTCTGGTCATCCACATGACCGAGCTGCTTAAGCAGTTCTTCCTCGTTAAGCCCCGAAAAATCATACGACAGCAGACAGTCCACACTGTCTCTTATACACATCTCCGAGCCCACGAGACGGAGCTACATCTCG
>CAMTFT010000227.1 GCA_947071365.1 uncultured bacterium
TACACCTATTAAGTCGTCGGCAGCGTCAGATGTGTATAAGAGACAGATGTTCAGATGCCCGGAAATAAACTAGCCCTTTACAATTTTATAAATTTTCCCGCAGGCGACCTGAATAAAGTGCAGCGCTGACGCGCCGAGAACGGAAAGCAGGAAGGAGGAAGGCACTGCTGCAAAATAATATTTCCACCGCATGTTTACCTCAGATACAAGGGGATTCAGATATCCATTATACACGATCTGATCCGATACCCAGGAAAGCAGGAAAATCCCAAGGGAAATCCCGGAAAGATACGTCAGCGCCTTTTGTACCGGCCCCGGATACCGTTCGGGATGCAGGTTCAAAAGCAGAGTAAATACCAGCGTCGCCGTAATCAGGTTTTCCCCGCCCCAGGTGGAGTTACTGTTCCATATAAAAGCGGCGCCATAACTGCGGTAATAATTGTATGCCCCGAACAGCACCACCGCCAGAAAAAGCAGGAGCACATTCTTCTTTTTGCTGATCTTCCAGCCAAACTCCCGCAGATACGCTCCGATAAAGTAGTATGTAATGGGATACATCCCGGTAAAAAATCCCGGCACAAGGGCGTTGTAATCCTCTGATATCGGCGGCGAGAGCCACCACCCCTCCGTCACAAGGTCAAAATTATTCAAAAGCTTTGGCAGCATCGTAACTGCCATCATTGTAAAAACAAGTATCTTTTTTTCCTTCTTTGTTTTCAGACCGTGGTACGCAAGGTTCAAAAATGGGATCATCAGGAACAGCCCGACATACATCCCGACGTACCATGAATAATTCGCCGCGCTGAAATCGAAAATGCCCAGGATGGAGCTTTTCAGTGTCACATCCTGCCCCAGCATGAATTTTTTGAACAGGAGGCATACGATACTTGCCATCACATAGACTTCCAGTGTTTTTATGATCCCTTTATAATACCGCCTGCCCAGAGTTTTCTGCCACATCAGATACCCCGTTAAGATCATCGACAACGGCACGCAGACCATGAACAGCGAACGGTACACGCACATAAAGAACATCTGAGGCCCTTCTACCGTCACCCCGTAAAATCCCGTACGAAGGAGAAAATGTACAGACAGTACGGAAAATACTGCCACGCATCGTATCAGATCCGCATTCAAATCTCGTTTTTTCATGGTCTTTTCCTCACTTTCTGTCCACAATTTTGGCCTTTGGATAAATCTTCATCATCCGTTCATCCGGGAAACGCTCATCCAGCACCATCTCTATCGAGCTGTCTGCTTCGACTCCACGCTGGCGCTTCGAATAACGATCCAGAGCCAGGGCTGATATCATCACATTAACGGTCATCAGTACGATCAGTATCCAGGTCAGCGCAGGGCCAATCTTTTTTGGTATTTTTTCGATCCACTTTGACAGGAAGGGGTAAATCCCCTTCAGCCAGAGCACCGCAACGATCCCCCAGAAAAAGCAGTACAGAAGATTTACGCGGCCGCCCAGATTGAAGGGAATCTTGCTGTAATCCCAGAATACCGTTCCGAATACGATCTCCGTAATGACGCTGCACACATACTCATACGTGCCGCCCACCACCGTACCGTAGAAGAACAGATACCGGTCACTTCTGTCACGATACCGGTACATCAGGGCGGTCAGCAGGGCACACGCAAATCCCCAAACAATGCTGAAATGGCCATACACGACGCTGCTCCTGCTCATCCACCACCCCATCGTGATGCGGCAGAACACCGTCTCCACCAGATCTCCGAAAAAAGAGCCTATCAGAAACAGCCATACCAGCTTGTAAAATCCGCTGCCCTCCGCAAACTTTTTTTCTTCCTTTGGTATCTCTTTTGCTTTCTCCTGAAGGATTTTTTCTGTGGAAAGATTCGGATAAGAGCGTTCCAACCGCTTTTGGATCGCGGATGTAATGGCATTTCCGAAGGAAGCCGATACCTTCTGCATATTGTCCGTCATCCCGGACAGCCGTTTTATGTAGCTCCTCCATCTCCACACCACCGCAAGCGCGCCAAGCAAGTCAATACCGAGAAGCACTGCGATAATCATCAGGTTAAGCCGTCCCACACTGTAAGGCATCAGGTGAATCAGCTTCAAAATAAGCGGATTTCCAACCCAGATCACGCCTATGGCAGCCGCGCCGAAAAGCAGGAGAAGCGGCGCCGTTATGTAACCGTGAAATCCAATACGGTATTTGCTGTAATCCCACCATTCTCTGTGAAAAATCTGCTGCAGGACAATACCTGTGATGACCGTCAGCACCGCACTCAATACCATGCCGCCCAGAAATAGAAACAGCGGATACTCCTTCAGCTCAGACAAAAAGATGGTATACGCCACCGCCGAAATTCCGTACACCGGACACACCGGAAGATTCAGCACACCTGTATTGATAAATTTCTTCCTTCTTGCTGCTGCCACCGCAACCCCGGTACACCATCCGAGCAGTGAATATATAAGAAACAGCCAGCTCAGTTCATAATAAGAATATTGCAGATTGTACATAAAACCTCCTGTTCATCATTCGTCTGCCGCTACCGTATTTACTGCCTTTTTCTCACATGCAGATCCATACTGCCGGAACGGAAACCGGCCAGATCCAGCGTCACATAGTCAAAACCAAGCCTGCAGAGATACTGCACGATCTCCTCTCTTTTTTCGCAGGCAAGGGGAAAGTCTTTTGCGTCCACCTCGATGCGGGCAAGATCATCGTGATCCCGCAGTCTCACATTGTAAAATCCAAAGCGCTTCAAAAATTCTTCTCCTTGCTCCACCCGTTTCAGCTTTTCTGCCGTCAGCTTCGCTCCATACGGAAAACGGGTCGCCAGACATGGAGATGCCGGACGATCAGCCACCGTGATCCCGTATTCCCTCGCCAGATGCCGCACCTCCTGTTTTGTCATGCCGGCTTCCATCAAAGGACTGATAATCCCCAGCTCCGAAAGTGCTTTCAGCCCCGGTCGGTATACCTTTAAATCATCTGCGTTCGTCCCCTCCAACAATATATCGATCTGGCGGTCTGATGCTGCTTTTTGCATCGCCTGAAACAGATATTTTTTGCAGCGGTAGCATCGATCCGATGGATTGCAGGAAATATCCGCATTCTCCAGCTCATTCAGATACAGCACCTCATGCTCCGCCCCGATTTCTCCTGCGATTTTTGCCGCCATCTGAATATCACTGGCAGGATGCAGCTCTGTACTGGCAGTAATTGCATAAACCTTTGTCTGATTCTCCTCTGCCAGTTGAACCGCCAGTTTTAGAAGCAGGCTGCTGTCAGCGCCGCCCGAAAAGGCAACCGCCGTGTCACGCATCGTCAGTTTTTTCATGATCTGATGCAGATTGCGGCATTTTTCTTCATACGTTTCCATACTGTATTTCCTCCGACTGTCCCATATATACTGATACACAATTGTAATGCACACAGAATCGGAATGCAACTCCAAATTTTCCTGAAAAGTATTTGACACATCCCTTTTGCGGCCTTATATTGGTAAAGGTATTTTTACAGAAAGAGAGATTTTTGATATGACACTTACACCACAGACGTTTCTCATCGTATGTCCACTGCTGTTTCTTGCCGGATTCGTCGATTCCATAGGCGGGGGAGGCGGGCTTATTTCGCTTCCCGCTTACCTGATCGCCGGATTGCCGATCCATCAGGCCATTGCCACGAACAAACTTTCCTCCACCTTCGGAACCTCCCTGGCCACTGTCCGCTTCATAAAAAACGGCCTCGTCAATTTCCGCCTGGCTGTTCCTTCCGTCATTATGGCCGTCATCGGTTCCTCCCTCGGAGCCAATCTGTCACTTATGATGGATGAAAAAATCATGCATTACATACTGTTCGTCGTGCTGCCCGTCACCGCCTTTGTCGTACTGAACAGGAAACTGTTCCACGACAACGAAGGAAGCCAGGTCATCGCAGACCGCCGCACGTACATCACCGCAATGGCGGCCGCATTCATCGTCGGCATCTATGACGGCTTTTACGGCCCGGGCACCGGAACATTCCTGATTATTGCCTTCACCGTATTTGCAAAAATGAACATCCGAAGCGCAAATGCGCACACAAAGGTCATCAATTTGACCACCAATATTACTTCTCTTATCATTTTCCTGATAAACGGCCAGGTACTGCTTCCTCTCGGTCTGGCCGCCGCAGCCTGCAATATGGCCGGAAATTACGTCGGCTCAGGGCTTGTACTTACAAAAGGCAGCAAAGTTGTCAAGCCGATCATCCTGATCGTGCTGCTGCTTTTGCTGTTGAAAGTTTCAGGGGTATTCTAAGCGTGGGAGTACTCTGAGAAATGAGCATCTGAAATGCAATTTAAGAAGAGGGTGGCGCAAAATGCAGTTGGGACACACTGTCTCTTATACACATCTCCGAGCCCACGAGACGGAGCTACATCTCG
>CAMTFT010000228.1 GCA_947071365.1 uncultured bacterium
ACACCTATTAAGTCGTCGGCAGCGTCAGATGTGTATAAGAGACAGGCCCCAAAGAAAGCCAGCAGACAGACGAGAATCGTCTTCCCCCAGCTCACAGCTTCAGGAAATTTCTTTTCTTTTTCCACAGTAAGGATAAAATCGGATTCTCCCAGATTGTTGATATCAAGGTTCGGGTATTCCTTCTGAATTACCTTTATCAGGTCAAGAACGGAATAGACATACCGGCCAGGCCCTTTGATATTTTCCGTAGGCAGCCTCAGGCAGTTTACCTTATTCTCAATGGACTTTTCGCTGCAATTTATCTCCGCAATATCCTTCAGAGTAACGTGCCGATCCTTTATCTGTATATTTTTGTCGATTTTCAGATATAATACTGCGCTACCCATGGCGCCTCCGCCCCCTTCCCATCTGCCCGGACTATCATCTCCCACGTTTCTGTCATATCCGCAGCAGTTTCTTCCGGCATCTTTGCCATATCACCAGATACCTCAGCTTCCCGCATCCTGGGCTCTGCGTAAAAGGCCAGCACTGCATCCTCATGGGACTTTGGCGAAGTCTCTGTAAAGTACAAAGCAGCTCCGGCACACATTATCAAAATCAATAACAAGATCACATACCTTACAAGATACCTGCGAACCATATCATTCTCCTTCGAAAACAATTTTCATTTATGCCTTAGTATGTGCAGAAGTGTCTTTTTTATAAGCTTGATTTCATAAATAAAGCACAGCCCTGCCACCTCTGCCAAAGCTGTGCTTTCATGTCATTCTTTTATTTCAAATACGGAAGTTATTGCAGGTACGCGATCAGCTCCTGCGCCTTCTCCAGCGTCGGATAAACGCCCGCCGCCGTCATCGCATACAGCGCCGCACCGTAAGCTGCCTCCTCCTTATGTACCGGAATCTGCATTTTCATTCCAAAAATATCCTCAAATATTCTTCTCAGGTATTCGTTGAGACGGATACCGTTGCCGCTGCCGATCAGGTACTTCGGTTCGGAAGCTCCCTGCTCCCTCATTGCCTTATGGAAGGTCACGAGCTCCTCGGCAATACCGCCCAGCACACCGTAAATAAATTCCTCCGGCGTAAAATTCTCAAGCACAAGGCCCTTGATGCCGCCTGTCCGCTCCGGATTTTCTCTCGTACCGCAAAAGCGCGTATTAAACTCCAAAGTACCTGGCTTCACGCCGCGTTTTTCCAGCACTGCGCCCATCTTTCCGTACAGAGAACCGGGATCCTCACCTGTCATGGCGATCACTGTCTGACGGAGGAATTTTTCCATTGATGCATACGCCCTGCCGCCGCACAGGCTGGAGCCTGCCAGGATATAGGAATCGCCTGCCAGAGGCCGCAGTTCCACATGCTCAGCTTTTACATAATGATCCACTCCCGCGGACACCTGGCTTCCCGTTCCCACATTGATCAGAACGCTGTTCGTAATATCCTTTACAGAACCGATCACGCTGGCCTGGTTATCCCCAATCCCGGCTCCCACCGGAATGCCCTCCGGGGTCTTTCCCAGCAGTACGCAGCCGCTCTCGCACTGTGGAAGCACTGCCGTATCAATTCCTGCCTTTTTGATCGCCTCCGCATCGAACTGCAGCTTTTCCAGATCGAAGCATCCGAAACTCGCTCCGTCAGAAGCCGTGACAAGCGGCTCCCTGCGCCCCGTCAGACGCATACCGATGTAATCCTGGATCGTACAGAAATGTACAGCCCCCTCCGGCACCTGATGATTCTTCATCTGATAATAATGCGTCGTCAAGCCAAAGCCCGTTGCCATGGCATAACCTGTCTCCTCCGCCAGATGCTCCACGTATTTCTTTCCATCCGGTGACGGTTCATTTCCCCGTTCATCCTGCCACGTATACAGCGGACTCACGGATTTCCCCTCCGCGTCCGTATAAACGATTCCGTGCATCTGCCCCGTCAGCCCGATACTGCAGATGTCTGAATACTGCGTCAAAAACTCCCGGTACATCTGCTGTACCAGCTCCCAGATCCGCTCCGGATCCTGCAGCCATTCAAAATCTGCTCCGGCTATGGAGGAATCGTTCGTCAGTGTCTGAACCGACAGTACGTCTCCCTTTTCGGCATCGATCACGATACCACATACGGTTGTTGTCCCAATATCAATCCCCATTGCTTTCATTTGTGTTACCTCTCCTGTTCATACATAGTTTTGTATCACATTTCACCAGGGCGACCGGGTCCGGAAAACATCTCAGAGTGGACACCCCTACAGGTCCTTCTCTGAGATGTTTTCCGGACCCGGCCGCCGGCAAAATATCATTCCTATCACTCCGGTATTTCCGTCAGAATCTCCAGCTTGAACCCTTCCCACATATCCGCCGACACATTCCAGTCTCTTATGTCCGTCACAATTTTGTGGTAAAAGCCCTGCCCGCCCCGGACAATGTCGTACGTGCGCATATCCACCCGCGCCTCCATATGGCGGCCGAAGCTGCAGTTCTTCACGTCCTCCGGACCGTAATGATCTTCTGTGCCGTCCGGCCAGAAAATGTACAGGCACGGTACGCCCTCTTCCGGAACGTCCGCGATACCGGCCATTTCAAGAAATTTTCTTCCCGGCTGCTCATACCCGGTAAACACATGGGCGTATCTCCAGACTGTCCTTGTAAAATCAGAGACCCGGAACGGAGCCAGCCACTCCTCATCCATCATGCCCTCCTGATTTTCCTTTGAAATGATAACCACCACCGGGAATCTCCGCTCAGGATCATGCAGCGCCTTTACAAGCTGCTCCAGACGTTCCTCCCGCAGAAGGCGTCGCTTATTCATACAGTCCAGTCCGTTGAAAATACCGATGCTGTCCACGATCGTCTTGTAATATCCCGGATAACTGAAGAAAATACCGGCGCTTTCCTGAACGAAATCATCATCCCGCTCCGGCTCCGCATAGCCGTTGCACACCTTCAGCATAATGCGGCCGCAATCATCGCGTTCCAGAGACGATTCGCTGTACCATATCCTTCCGCCCACCTCCAGATCCATGTGGCGTACATGCATATTCATCCTGCATTTTTCCCTGTCATAGTTGATCGTCACATGGTAGGCCAGAATATCCGCATGGTAGGTAGAAGTCGTCTGCGGCATATCCTTGAAGAGAACGCCGTATTTCCGCACGATCCATTTGTAGATCGCATCCGCCGAACGCTCAAAAATCAGTTCCGGATCTGCCGGTTGATCCATTTTCAGCCTGCTGCCGTCCACCTGGGTACACATCTGGAATACCGTGTGCCTCGTAAGCGGGCGCAGCTCATAATGCCTGGACTCCGCAACGCTCTCCTCCCTGCCGTCATTGTAAACATCGCGCTTCTTAAAGATCGTTGACAGGCGGCTGTCATGGAAACGGCTGTCATTGAGCAGTGCAATGATCGTATTTACATTGATTGGAAGCTTCCTGCTGCGTTTCATGAGCTGCTCCACCAGAAACGATCTGGGCGTCTTATAAATATTCTTTGCGAGATTTTCCACCCGCTCCATGTCTTTGTCCAGCAGTTCCTCCACCTCAGGATACAGAGGCGCCGATCCCATCTTCAGACGGAAATGGCTCTTGATCATGTCGCTCCAGCGCCCGGATTTGTAAAGCTCATGCCCCAGATCCTCAAAAAGCGTGACCATGGATTTGTCACACAGCTCCAGCGTCGCCAGAATGCTGTTCAGATATCTGGAGAATCCCGGAAAATGGCTCCAGAGCTCCTCACCCTTGTAGCGCATGTCATGCTCGATCTCATGCCAGCCCTCAAAGAACATCGTTTTTATCTGTATTTCAAACGTATCATCGATACACATATCCCAGGTGTCGGATGAGATCTCAGCCTTCAGATATTCCGGCAGGCGAAAGACACCGTTCAGCTTCGACGGCTTGAATTCCGCTTCGCCCCGCTCCGATGTAGACCATCCGACAGCCTCAAAGGAATGCTCCATG
Source organism: uncultured bacterium (assembly GCA_947071365.1). Taxonomy (GTDB): domain Bacteria; phylum Bacillota; class Clostridia; order Lachnospirales; family Lachnospiraceae; genus Choladousia. The sequence goes on from CAMTFT010000228.1 coordinate 3,952, forward strand.
ACGCTCTTGCAGATGTCCACATCGTCATCAAAGTAGAGATTGATGCGCACTCCCACCAGATCCTGCAGCTTCCGGTCTTCGCCGTACTCCTTCATCTCAAACTTGCGCGCCATGGAAGACGCGGTCTTGATACGGGAGAATACACGGAAATAAAGTCCGCACTGCTCCAGCCGTTCACTGATGATCCTCTTTAAATCCTGTTCCACAACAGCCGGGACATTGACCGATGCTGCCAGCTCCTCCTTTGTGAAGGTTACTTTAGTCTGTTCTTTCAAATACGTTACACCACCATTTATTTCTTCATATTTCCGGCATTTTTATCCGCAGGCCATCAAAGCTTCACCCTCATAAAGAGATAGCTCTTCCATGCGGAGATCCCCCTTTTGTACCCGGGGACACTGCTGTAGCTCGTATTGTAATACTTATACTTCGTATTCCGGTATTCCT
>CAMTFT010000229.1 GCA_947071365.1 uncultured bacterium
TTTTCATAACGTTTTGTGCCTGAGCGAAGCGAAAGGAATGGATATAATCATGAAAATTCTGGTAACGCCCACCTCACTGCAGCCCGGAAAAAATGATGCGGCGCTGGCTCCTCTGCGTGCCTTCGCTGACGAACTCGTGTTTAATCCCACAGGCAAGCCCCTCTCGGAGGATGATCTGATTCCTCTTCTGGCGGATTGCGACGGATTCGTAGCCGGACTGGATTCCATTACCGCAAAGGTATTGCAGTCCTGCCCCAACCTGAAAGTCATCTCCCGCTACGGCGCAGGATATGACCGTGTGGACATTGAGGCAGCAAAAAAACTGGGAATCAAGGTCACTAATACCCCCGGTGTTAACGCTCAGGCTGTCGGTGAGCTGGCTTTCGGTCTGATATTAGCGGCCGCACGAAAGATCCCTTATTTGAACAATCAGACGAGAAGCGGCGCGTGGGTACGATCCACCGGTATCGAGCTGAAGGGCAAGACACTTGGTATCCTTGGACTTGGTGCAATCGGCAAGGTCGTTGCCACCTGCGCGCAGGGCTTTGGAATGCACGTTTTGGCGTATGACCCGTATATCAACGAAGAATACTGCAAAGATCATCAGATCGGGAACGTATCCTTCGATGAGCTGATGAGCCGCGCAAACGTGGTCAGCCTGCACCTTCCATTGCTGGAATCCACCCGCCATCTGATCGACGCAAGGGCCATCAGCCTTCTGCCCGACAACGCAATTATTGTAAACGCCTCCCGGGGAGGGATCATCGATGAGGATGCAGCCTACGAAGCGCTGAAAAGCGGAAAGCTGGCGGGTCTTGGCCTGGACGCATTCGAAACAGAACCGCCGACAAATTCCAGACTTTTCGAGTTCGACAATGTTATCGCTACTCCGCATACCGGCGCACACACGAAGGAGGCAACAGACAACATGGCAAATGCCTCCATTCAGAATCTCATTGACCTTTTGTCAGGCAGAGATTGTCCCAATATCGTCAACAAATAATATCAGCTTTTCTTTTCAGTAAAAATATGTGAAAATAATATTCAGGAGGTATTTGTACTATGAAGACATTCGTTGTGAACAAAGATTTTTCAACAGAAATCAGAGAAGTCCCGAAGCCACGCTACAGCTCCAAACAGGCCCTGGTAAAAACGATCGCCTGCGGCATGTGCGGTACAGACGTGAAGCTTCTTCACGGGAAATTCAAAGGATTTCCGGAATCTGTCTATCCGATCATGCTGGGACATGAGGGTGTCGGTGAAGTCGTTGAAGTCGGCAGTGAAGTTACTACTTTCAAGATCGGTGACAAAGTGATCCTTCCCTTCGTTGATCCGGACGAAGAACTCTATCCAGGACTCGGTTCTGCCTGGGGCGCCATGAGCGAATACGCCGTTGTATGTGACCCCGCAGCTTATCCGGCAGGCGAGGCTCCGTCCTGTGCTTACGCGCAGACCGTTCTTTCCGAAGATTTAGACCCGGTAGACGCAGTTATGATCGTTACTTTCCGCGAGGTACTGAGCAATATCCGTTACTTCGGTATCAAGCCGGGCGATTCCGTAGTTGTCTTTGGCTGCGGACCTGTCGGTTCTACCTTCATCAAATTCCTGAGCCTGTACGGTGTGAAAGAGGTCGTTGCAGTCGATATCATCGATGAGAAATTAACTGCCGTAAAAGCGAACGGCGCAAAACATATCATCAACAGCCAGAACCAGGATGTCACAGAAGCTGTCCGCAAGCTGTATCCGGATGGAGTTGATTTCGTTGTAGATGCCATCGGCGCTCCGTTTGTTGTAAACGCTGCCATGCCGCTCATTAAAGACCGCGGCACCGTTCTTTGCTACGGTGTTCCGCCAGTAGAACAGATCACCATCGATTTCAGCAAGGCTGATTACAACTGGCGTGTCATCTATCAGCAGATGCCGCGCAAGGATGAGGAAGGCGCTGCCCATGAACAGGTTATGGAGTGGATCAACAGCGGACAGCTTGTGATCAAAGACTTCATTTCCGATTACTTCAAATTCGAGGATTCCGTGGAAGCCTTCCAGAAGCTGCTGGACCGCAAGATTTCCAAAAAAGGTATTATCGTTTTCTGACATTTCTGCCAAAGAAAAATCCCCGGCAACTGATCCGGGGATTTTTCTTATCTCTTATTTTATTCCGGCAGATCCATCACTGCCATAGTTGCCGGCATATCATGTCCGGTATTTACCTTCAGGTCATCCGCCACATTGTCGAAGCAGGACAGCACCAGTCTGCCATTCCATACGATGGGCTCTCCCGGCTGATCCAGTTCGCCGTTCGTTCCGTCTGCATCCGGGCTGGCTGCGATTCTTTCCACCGTGCCGTCCGGAAGGATTCTTGCCACTGCATTTTCCTGGAAGTCTGCAACGTAAAGGATTCCGTCCTCATCCATGTACATGCCGTCTGTGGTGGCAAGCTGTGTCCAGTCTTTCGCGTAGGAAGTGATCTCTTTCACGGTTCCGTCTTCATTAAACGTGATCTTTTCTACTTCGCCGTCACCGAAATCACCTACCAGAAGATTGCCGTCATGGTCAAATTCGATACCATCCAGACCGTACTGGCATCTGCCGTTATCGGTGATAAAGGTCTGCAGCAGATTCTCATCTTCCAGTGTGTTTGTCACCTGGATTCCCTCTGCATCACACGGGAATTTGTAAACGCCGCTTACCAGATGGCCGGAACCATCCTCCGCCTCAATCTGGGAAAGGCTGCTCATGGTCATGTATACGTAACCGTCTTTTATACGGATGCCGTTTGGATGCTCCATTCCCGTAGCCATCTCCGTGCATGTAGCAAGCTCGCCGTTCTCGTCAAAGGTGATCTTCAGAAGACGTCCCTGATTCATCGTCAGCTCTTCTCCTGTCCAGGGCTGGTTATCCACGAGATACATATTCCACTCATCATCGAATGCAACACCCATCGGATTGGCGCGGCCGGTTGCCTCATTCACCGGAACATCAAACCACTTCGTAATGTTCATATCCTGATCGATCTTCAATACACAGCCCGGTACGGAGGTGTCCGCAAAGTTCGGTACAGTCAGGATCAGGTTGCCGTCTTTATCCACCGTCATGCTGTCCGGTACATTTACCATGTCTTCCGGAAGAATTGTAAAGAGCTCTGTTTTGTTCATTACCTCTTCCTTCGGTCCATACACGTCCAGCTCGCACAGTGTGAACGGCGCTTCATGAGCTGTATTTACCTTCGTATCGTCTGTTACGTTGTCGAAGCAGGAAACGATCAGCTTGCCGTTCCAGATGATCGGCTCACCCGGCTGGTCCAGCTCACCGTCTGCACCGTCTGAATCCGGGCTGGCTGCGATTCTCTCCACCGTGCCGTCCGGCCTTACTTTGGCTATGGCATTTGCGGAAAAGTCTGCAATATACAGGGTATTATCCGCATCCATAAACATACCGTCAGTCGTTCTCAGATTCTCCGGATCTTTCGCGTAGGAAGTAACTTCCTTCACTGAACCATCTTCATTGAAAGAAATCTTTTCCACTTCGCCGTCACCGAAATCACCTACGAGAAGGTTGCCGTCTTTATCGAACTCGATACCGTCCAGGCCGTACTGGCAGTCCGGATTGTCGGTGATAAAGGTCTGCAGCAGATTCTCATCCTCCAGTGAATTCGTCACCTGGATCCCCTCTGCATCACACGGGAATTTGTAAACGCCGCTCACCAGATGGCCGGAACCATCCTCCGCCTCGATCGGAGTAAGGCTGCTCATCGTCATATACACGTAACCGTCTCTTATACGGATGCCGTTCGGATGCTCCATGCCGGTAGCCATCTCCGTACACGTTGCAAGTTCGCCGTTCTCATCGAAGGTGATCTTCAGAAGACGTCCCTGATTCTTCGTCAGCTCTTCTCCTGTCCAGGGCTGATTGTCCACGAGATACATGTTCCACTCATCGTCAAAAGCCACACCCATCGGATTGGCACGGCCAGTCGCCTCATTCACCGGTACGTCGAACCACTTTGTCACATTTTTGTCGCTGTCAATCTTCAGTACACAGCCCGGCATGGAGGTATCTGCAAAATTCGGCACCGTCAGGATCAGATTGCCATCCTTATCAATGGTCATACTGTCCGGTACATTTACGATATCCTCCGGCAGCTCCAGAAACAGCTTTGTGGCATTCACAATGCTCTCATTGTCCGTCTCAGCCGGCTTTGCTCCAGTTTCCTTTGCAGAGACACCCTGCGCCCCTGCCAGCATAGTAATCATGGCCGTTCCCAAAGCCACAGATTTCCATGTTATACGCTTTTTCATAGCGCACCTCCTTTTTCACATTTCATCATTTCATTGCTACATTGTAATATAACTATGTCATAACATTTCAAGTAAAGTATATACTATTT
>CAMTFT010000230.1 GCA_947071365.1 uncultured bacterium
GAATACGTGTAGGGCAGAGCTGGTGAAAGTCAAATCTGCCTCTGTCTGTGGACAGGCAGATGGATTTAGAATGATATTGAAAAGTCAGAATAGATGGAGGTTTCTGTTTATGAAAGGACGTATGAGCAATGAGCTCGGGTCAATCGTTATCGATCCGGGTGTGATAGCTACGTATGCAGGCAGCGTGGCAGTGGAGTGTTTCGGTATTGTTGGCATGGCGATCGTCAATATGAAGGATGGCCTGGTAAGGCTGCTGAAAAGAGACAGTCTGGAGCGGGGCTTGAGTGTCCGCATCGAGGACAATCGTATTACCATCGATTTTCACGTAATAGTATCTTATGGCGTCAGCATCTCAGCCGTTGCGGACAATTTATTCGGCAATGTGAAATACCGCGTGGAGGAGTTCACGGGCATGGAAGTTGAAAAGATAAATATGTTTGTAGAAGGCGTTAGAGTGATTGATTAAGGAGGAGCTACCAGTGAATACGAATACGATAGATGCGTCTCTCTGTGCCAGAATGTTCCTGGCCGGTGCCAAGAACCTGGAGGCGAAAAAAGAATGGATCAACGAATTGAATGTTTTTCCTGTTCCGGACGGTGATACAGGTACGAATATGACGCTTACGATAATGTCCGCGGCAAAGGAAGTAGTCGGACTGGAAAATATCACGATGGAGGCATTTGCGAAAGCAGTATCTTCCGGTTCTCTTCGCGGTGCGAGAGGAAACTCAGGTGTTATCCTTTCACAGCTTCTCCGGGGATTTACGAAGGTTATCAAAAACGAAAAGGAAATTGATGCGGCTACGCTGGCGGCAGCGCTGCAGAAGGCTGTGGAGACGGCCTACAAGGCTGTTATGAAGCCGAAGGAAGGAACGATCCTTACGGTGGCCAGAGGCGGAGCAGAGCGTGCAGTGGAGCTTCTGGAGGAGAATCCGGATGTTACGCTGGAGACCATGATTTCCGAGGTGATCAAAAGGTCAGAGGAAGTGCTGGAGGAGACACCGGAGATGCTTCCGGTATTGAAGGAAGCCGGTGTGGTCGATTCCGGCGGACAGGGACTTCTTCAGGTGCTGAAGGGCGCCTGTGATGCGTTTAACGGAAAAGAGATCGATTATACGATTGAGGGCGCCGAAAAGAGTGCAGCTCCGTCAGAAGGCACGGCTCAGTCTGCTGAGATCTCCACGGCGGATATTAAGTTCGGTTACTGTACAGAATTTATCATTATGCTGGAAAAGGAGTATACGGCACAGACAGAGCTTGATTTCAAAGCATTCCTGGAGTCGATCGGTGATTCCATCGTTGTGGTATCCGATGAGGATATCGTAAAGGTGCATGTGCATACGAATGATCCGGGCCTTGCCATCCAGCGGGCTCTTACCTACGGCTCACTGACCAGAATGAAGATCGACAACATGCGCGAGGAGCATAATGAAAAAGTAATAAAAGAAGCGGAAAAGCAGGCAGCCGCAAAGGCACAGGCAGAAGCAGCGCCGCAGAAGATGCAGGCGGAACTGAAGGAGATCGGTTTTATTTCCGTATCCATCGGTGACGGAATTGCCGATATCTTCCGGGATCTCGGTGTGGATTACCTGATCGAGGGCGGTCAGACCATGAATCCCAGTACGGAGGATATGCTGAATGCCATTGAACAGGTAAATGCAAAGAATATTTTCATTCTTCCGAACAACAAGAATATTATTCTTGCCGCAAATCAGGCAAAGGCTCTGACGGAGGACAAGAATATCATCGTCATTCCTACGAAGACGGTTCCTCAGGGAATTACGGCAGTCATCAATTACGTTCCGGAAAAATCTCCGGAGGAGAATGCCGCTGTGATGGAGGAAGAGATCGCCAGAGTGAAGACAGGCCAGCTCACGTACGCAGTGAGGGATACGCATATTGATGACAAGACGATCAAGGCCGGAGATATCATGGGTGTCGGCGACCATGCCATCCTTGCAGTGGGGAAAGATATTGACAGCGTAGCGCTGGAGACAGTATCCATGATGGTGGATGACGAGACAGAGCTCATCAGTATCTATTACGGTGAGGATATCAAGGAAGAAGAGGCAAACGTACTGAGAGACAAGATCGAGGAGCAGTATGGTGACTGTGATATCGAGCTGAATTTCGGCGGTCAGCCAATCTACTACTATATAATTTCGGCTGAATAGCACATATGTGTGATGCCCTGACATTATGATATTGGAGGTACCCGAATGGGTATTGATTTGGAATCCTCCCTCGATTCCCTGAAGGGCGTCGGGGAGAAGACGAAACAGACTTTCCAGAAGGCGGGCATAGAGAACCTGCGGGATCTGATCACGCACTATCCGAGAAATTATGAGTGCTTCGAAGCGCCGAAGCAGATAAGCAGCCTGCAGGAGGGGGAGGTCGCCGCTGTTGCGGCACAGCCTTTATCGCCTCTTGCCACCCGATATATACGGGGGCTGTCCATTTCGACAGTGCTTTGCAGCGATGGAAGTGATTCGCTGGTGGTGACATGGTTCAACATGCCTTTTTTGAAAAATCAGATACGTTCCGGAGTCACGTACGTGTTCCGGGGCAGAATAAAAGCAAAGGGTCAGCGGCTGCTCATGGAGCAGCCGGCTGTTTTTCATGTGGAACAGTACAACGGGCTCTGCGGCGCAATGCGGCCCGTATACTCCCTTGTAAAGGGACTGACGAGCCAGATGGTGCAGAAGGCGGTGCGGCAGGTCCTTGCGCAGAAGTCTCTGCTGCAGGACTATCTGCCGGAGGAATACAGGGCCAGGTATGAGTTGTCGGAGTACAATTTTTCCATCGAGCAGATCCATTTTCCGAAGGATCATCACGCGATGCTCCTGGCCAGGAAGCGGCTCGTATTTGACGAGTTTTTCTTTTTTATCCTGCAGCTTCGCAGCCTGAAATCCGTCCGGGAGAAATCCGAGAGCCATTTCCATATACAGCCAAGCAAACGGACCACGCAGCTCATAGAGCACCTGCCGTATACGCTGACGGGCGCTCAGATGCGGGTATGGCGGTCCATCGAGGAGGAGCTTCAGGGAAGCTCTGTCATGGCAAGGCTGATACAGGGGGACGTGGGCTCCGGAAAGACGATCGTCTCGATCCTTGCGCTTATCATGGCGGCGGACAGCGGGTATCAGGGAGCGCTGATGGTTCCCACGGAGGTACTGGCAAGGCAGCATTACGATTCCATCTGCGAGCTGACCAGGCAGAATGGTTTCCCCTTTGAAACGGTGCTTCTGACGGGCTCCATGACAGCGAAGCAGAAGAGAGAGGCGTACGAAAAGATAGCCAGCGGAGAAGCGTCTATTATCGTCGGTACTCATGCCCTGATTCAGGAAAAGGTGGTTTATCACAGCCTTGCCCTTGTGATCACGGATGAGCAGCACCGGTTCGGTGTCAGACAGCGGGAAATGCTTTCTCTGAAGGGGGAGACGCCTCACACGATCGTCATGAGTGCAACACCGATACCGCGGACTCTGGCGGTGATCCTTTACGGGGATCTTGACATTTCTGTGATCAATGAGATGCCGTCAAACCGCCTTCCGATCAAAAACTGTGTGGTAAATACGGGATACCGCAAAAAGTCGTATGAATTTATCCGCAAACAGGTGGAGGAAGGTCATCAGGCGTATGTGATCTGTCCCATGGTGGAGGAGAGTGAAGCCATAGAGGCTGAGAATGTGGTGGAGTACACCGAGGTGCTTCGCAATGAGCTTCCGCCGGGGATCGTGGTGGAATACCTTCACGGCAAAATGAAGCCATCCATGAAAAATGAGATCATGAACCGCTTTCTTTTAAATGAGATACAGGTACTCGTATCCACCACGGTGGTGGAGGTAGGAGTAAATGTACCGAACGCGACGGTAATGATGATCGAAAACGCAGAGCGCTTCGGGCTGGCGCAGCTTCATCAGCTCCGGGGCCGGGTGGGAAGAGGCAGCGCCCAGTCGTACTGTATTTTTCTCCATGCGATGGACGGAAAACAGATCAAGGAGCGGCTTGACATTCTGTGCAAGTCGAACGATGGCTTTGAGATCGCCAACCGGGATATGCAGCTTCGGGGGCCGGGAGACCTGTTCGGTGTGCGCCAGAGCGGTATGCTGGATTTCACGCTGGCGGATATTTATACGGATGCCGCGATTCTCCAGCAGGCCAATGAGGCGGCAAATGAGATCCTGAAGGAGGACCCGCAGCTTCAGCTTCCGAAGCATCAGAGATTGAAGGCACATTTCGAGCTTTTGATCCGGCACCAGGACGACCATTTGAATCTGTAGTCGGATCCCCTGCACGTAAAAACCTCCGGTGGAGCAGACGCATAAATCTGTCTCTTATACACATCTGACGCTCCGACGACTTAATAGGTGTAGATCTCGG
>CAMTFT010000231.1 GCA_947071365.1 uncultured bacterium
TACACCTATTAAGTCGTCGGCAGCGTCAGATGTGTATAAGAGACAGTAAAATAAGAGCTGTATTAGGTTTTTTGCTTTCCACAATATAATCCGGCTTACTTACAATATCTCCAAAATAAGAAGCGAAACGCTCATAATCATTGGGATGCCTGTCTTTAATGTGCTGAATCTGATTATCCGTAATGATGACCTCATCTGTCACAATATCCTTTGTTATGCATTTATAGATATCTCTGTCAATTTTACCAACTGAATGCACTTGAATCTCCTCTTTCGCGCTTCCTGATCTGATTATATCAGCATCCGCAGAGTTTTCAACATTATTTTCTTGTGAGCGCACATTTTTATGTGCCTTTACGCTGGCGTTTACCTGCCTGTTGCTTCCTTCCGAAATCAGCCAACTTCACCCGCATATAATCCGGCTGCAGATCATTGGCCTTGCAAAATTCGTTATACGCCTTATTCTGCTGTGTCAATTTTTTAGCCAACCGATCATAGTCCTCCTGCAAAACAGCTCGCACGTCCGTCTCAGCAATCCCGTCAATCTCATGCTGTTTCATCAGGAGCTCTCTTTTTATCTTCCGGATTGCCCGTTCCACGGATCGCTGTTTTTGTTGGAGTTTGTATCTTTCCTCGTTTTCTTCCAAGCTCAGCACATCCCCATTTCCCAGAATCAAGTTCCCGCCCTCGTCCCGCCATGGATTTTTTAGCCTTTTATCCCATACCCGGTGGGAGTGTCGGCAATTATATCCATGCGCTCCCAGAGGATCCACAACAGTCCCCTGACCTGTCACGGGGTCAATATCGTATCCGGTAGACTCCAGCAAATTAGGATACCCCGGTTCGCTCCCTCGGATAGAAAACGCTCTTCCCTGCCAGGTATCATGCCCTGCATACAAAGGCTGCCCTTCTCTGGCCACTCGCGCTCCCGGGTGAGCACTGAACAGAACATAATTACTGCCTGTCTCAACCACATACTGATTCGTGATCTGCGCCGCCGTCTGGTTCATAGATGTAACCACGCACAGTCTGACAGCCGACTCAAGCGTCAGCTCTGCGCCTGTTGGATACTTCACTTTTATTCCCTTTCCGGCATACTCATCCAATACCTGACAAACTGCTGCGTTATAACTCTGCGTCCCTGATGATACGCGCATCTCCGCCTCATCCAATAAATCAATCAGATCCTGTTGCGTTTTGTCCATCGTGGTTCGCGTGAGATTTTCCAGTTCAGCCAAGGATTTTTTATATTCAGCATCCATAACCTCAATTATTCTGGGATTCTCAAGGGGATTTGATAAAGCAATACCAATCGGAGCCAGCATTGCCGCCTCATCCTGCCACGAAGTCAACACCACATCCTGCAGGAGCGTCTTCAGCTCTTTGGTTGTCATTCCGGTAAGCGCTGACAATTTCTTTATGACAGCTTCCCGATGCATTCCTGCCTGCTGCATTTTCCAGATTAGCCTTGCGGCTGTGCTGGTCATCTGTCCTGCCGACAACAAGCGCCGGGCAATATCCCGCATTGTGAAATCTTCCCAGCTTTGATAGATTGCAAGAAGCCTCTCCTCTTTACCTGTAAAATAATCTGGTGGCAGCATATCAATCCTTTCCGGCGGTACGTTTCACCAATTCAAGCCATTCCTTACCATGATTTGCCTTCGCTGTTTCGAACCAGTGAGAACCAGTTCCAGCAGCGTGGTATTGCAAAGGCCTCCCGGTTGGCTCCTTCACCGGCGTAGACCACCAACCGATAATATTCCCTTCTGCGTCTTTTTCCGGGATATTTGGGCCGTATACCTCGCCCGCATACTGATAATGTGCATACGGAGAATTATACTCTATCTCCCCGCCATAAATCCCTTCCGGGAACCGCGCGCTACCACGCAAACCGCCCTGTGAAAATGGCACATACGGTTCTGAATCGCTCACAATCTGCTGGTTTAAGAGCCCCTGTGCTTCTTTTATATTCCTCTCAATCCGTCCCGTATCAAGCTGAATTGTAACGCCGCCAATCGTAGTATTTATTTTCCTTCGCCATCACTCCACCATAAAATCCAGCGCCATCGCAACACGGAAGTCTTTCACATCCACCAGATCATCCGCTTTAATTTTAGCGATCTGGATTTTTCGAGTTTCCAGATCCAGCAGTTCATTCAGTTCTTTCTCATACTGCTCCTGTGTACAATCCGGCTTCAGGACTTCAATTTCGCGTTTTTCTGTGTGTTCCTCAACTCCGGCAGCTTCATCAGCCGGAACCGTTACGTCAGTTTCTTTCTTAGCGAAAAAATTGTCCTTGAGGCTCTGCATGTCCTTTTCATAATTTGCCTTGTACTCTTCCAACAATGACCGGAAATTCCGCATCATAAGCAGGAAAGCCCTGCCATTAAAAATCCGCTCTGAAGCCGGACGTCTCTGCTCTTCGCCAATAATCGCGTCCAAATCGTTAATGTGTCCAATCATTTCTCTATTCTTCATCGAACAATCCTCCCTGATTCTTAGATAGCGCCATTTGTTCCTGTGCTGCCTCCTGTACCATTGCAAGAGCCTCGTCTTCTGTGAGCCCCAGCCTGCGCACCAGAAAACGCGCCTTAGACATATACCCGGCATTTGCAAGCTGATAATCGAACATCTTGTCTTCCTGCTCATTTGCTGTAATATCCGCAAAATCACAGTACAGCTCGTAGTTGCCATAATCTGCCGGAGCTGTCACGCCGGTCATAACAGACATAGTATCAATGATATATGCAATGCTATGAACAAACCCGACGCGGCCATCGCCATTGCTGTTCGGCCTATCCAGCAGATTCCGGTACGATAATACCGTATTGACCGTCCGGCGCTCCGTGGCTTCTACCTGTGTCGCTGTTGCAATGCTGATCGACTGCCCGTTAAATACAAAATATCCCGGATCAAATCCTGCTTTGTAGGAGAGGATAGACAGATAAAAATTAATCCCATCAATACGGGCTTGTGTCTGCAACGTTGGATTCCACTGCTGCACCGTATTATTTGCGTTCGCCCCTCTTTTCAGCCCCATGATAAAATCCGGAATCTCTATACCTGCATTCTTCGCAAACATGATAGTTCCCTCATCTACGAACATTGCAGGCTTGGACTGCTCCGTTTCCACGCCAAACGTAGACATGGCTATGTCAAGCCATCGCAACTCCTCCGTGCATTCTGAAAAACTGGAAACTCCCAACGGGCTATCCGGATCAATCACATTGCTATACTGGTTTTTAAGATATACAAAAAGTGGCCTGTCCAATCCTTCAACCTGGGATTCCGGCTGAATATCCTTCCATTTCGTCTGGGAGAGCAGCACTTCCCGCCCAATAACATCCGGCGTATCAGAAACAAAGGCTTTGTTTGATATCCGGTAAATGCTGGCACCTTCCTGCGTCTGTCCATCAAAACGGTGCCATTCAGCCCGAGTATAATATTTCTTTCCCTGGGTATAAAACGAAAAAAACACCGCTGCGGTGATATGTCCATCTCCATCCGCTTCAGAAACAACAAAACGATCCGGTGTCAGATATTCAATGCTTTTACCATTCCACTTTGCCATCACGCCGCCGTACCGGATCACCTTCTCCATAACATCCTGTGATTTCTCAAGGAATGAGTTGTCCATAGCCTCCTGCAGGAACAAAGTATTTCCGCCAGCGTACGCAGCATCTATCTTGATATCAATATTCTGCGTAATCAGGCTTGCCAATTCCCGGGCCATAGTATTAGAGAATTTAATTGTCCGGATAAATTTCTTTTCACGGATCCATGGCGGTTCTCCGGCAGCAATATTCATCCAAAGCTGAATTGCATTTTCCATATCAGGAGAACGTATCACATCAATTTTAAACGCCTCATTTATGTTTGTTTTAAATAGCCTTCGACACCACCCCTTTATTGTTTCTATCAGATTCCTTCATATCACCGCCTGCTTGCTTAATATGTTATCGCCAATTGCTCCATATAATGCGTAAACGAATAGTTGAACCCATCCCAGTAATCGTTGATGGAACCAATATTCAGGTCTTCTACTTCATCTTCCTTTTCATCGTCCCACTTCAGTTCTGAGATGGCCTTTATCAGTCCGGTGCAGACATCCAGAATATAAAGCCTGCCACTTCTCAGCAAATTATCCACCAAGCGGACTCTGTTCAGGATTTTATCTTTGTCGCAACCATACATGACAGTCTGCAACTGGTTCTCGTATACTGTCTGCGTCAGATCATATATGAGCGTGGATGCTGCATTATCCCCAAAGCACTCACAAACATATCCATACTTTGCTTCTACCCGGCGGAAGAATTCCAGAAACTTCTCCTGAATCATTTTTGTGTTGACCTCTTCGCAGATCGGCAGCTTATCCT
>CAMTFT010000232.1 GCA_947071365.1 uncultured bacterium
GATGTAGCTCCGTCTCGTGGGCTCGGAGATGTGTATAAGAGACAGGAAGACTCACAGACCCAGCAGGATGTGCTGAGTATCGTTTTGGGCAGGGATATCTCATTGCTGCGCCATAATGAGACGGAAAAAGAAGTTCGGGTATCGCCGATTATCCGTTCGATTCGGATGGATGTGTTCTCAATGGATGAGGAGCAAACTGTCTATAATACGGAAATGCAGCCGAAAAGAAAAAATGATTTGGCCAAAAGAAGCAGATATTATCAGGCGCTCATGGATACATCCCTTCTGGAACCGGGCATTCCAAGCTATAATTTACTAAATCAGACGTACCTTATTGTGATCATGACGTTTGATTTGTTTGGCTATGAAAAATACCGGTACACGTTTATTCCGAGGTGTGAGGAAGTGCCGGAATGCAGTCTTGATGATGGCGCTGTCAGGATATTTCTGTCCACAAAAGGGAAGAATGCAGGAGAAGTATCAAAAGAGCTGGTAGATTTTCTGCATTATCTGGAAGATACGACAGACGTTGTGGCTGAGTCGACAGAAAGTGAACGGATAAAGCGTATCCACAGACGCGTGCGTAGGGTGAAGTCCAGTGAAGAGATTGGAGTGAAGTATATGCAGGCATGGGAAGAAAGATATTATGATAAGCAGGAGGCCCAGGAGGAGGGGCGTGCAGAAGGAATTGCAATGGGGCGCGCGGAGGTTGTACAGGCACTGATTGAGACCTATGTGGAGTGCGGCATTTCCAGGCAGGATGCAAAGCAGAAGATGATGTGCAAATTAAAGATTGATGAGCCGACTGCTCTGCAATACCTGGAGAAATACTGGGAGGAAGCGCCGCAATTTTAGCTGTCTGGAAGACGCTGTACCAGTGCGGTTTATCTTTCACTGCACTGGTACAGCGAATAACAAGCTGCGCTAGAATAGAAATTCCTCCGGCAGCACAGGCAGAAGCACCTCCGGTCCTGGCTGGATGGCAGGTTTTGTCTTCCCGTGAAAGTCGCTCCCACAGGTGATGCGCAGGCCGTTTTCCCGGGCTGTCTGCAGGAAAAAGGCAGTCTGTGACATCGTATGGTAGCTGCTGAATGCTTCGATTCCATCGAAGGGCAGCCGAAGAAGATCGGATATCTGCACTTCCCTTCCCCGGAGATTGGCGCCTGGGTGGGCCAGCACGGCTTTTCCGTGATTTTGGTGAATGATGTCAACGACTTCTTCCATGGAAGGATACTGCATTTTTGCGAAGCAGGGCTTTCCCTGGGAATAATAATCCCAGTAGAAATTTACGTATGGATTGTCGCTTCTGCTGCCGCCCGGCCGGTACGGCTGCAGAAGCGGATGATCCAGATATTCCGGCTTTGCCAGCAATACCTCTGCGAACATTTCTCCGGTCCAGCGGCCCGGCCAGTAGCAGTTTTTTGAAATTTCATTCATATCATTTTCTGTCAGAGCCCAGAAGCCAAGTTCCAGAGTCTTACTGAACATTTCGAGCGAAGCACGGATGGTTTGTTCATCAATATTTTCCTCAATAGCAGTAAAATCCTTACTGCAATAGTCAATATCATATCCCAGTACATGAAAATTCGTTCCCTGAAAGGTACAGTCAATTTCGATTCCCGGAATATAGCGGATGTGCCGTTTGGCGGCTTCGCACAATCCGTTTTTTGTAGCCCGGACAGTGTTATGGTCTGTGATGGACATGGTATGGATACCATTTTCAAGACATTTTTCAGCGAGCTCCTGCGGTGTAAATTCGCCATCGTCGCTGTAGAGGCTGTGCATATGCAGATCGATCATGAAAGTTCCCTCCTTACTAATTTTTCATGCATGAAGACCATGACCGCTAATATAATGAAAAGATATACTGGAAGCAGCGCCACACTTATATGGTTGGCGATCAGGCCGAAAATGGGCGGCATGATGCAGAGTCCGGTGTATGCGCAGGCCATCTGTACTCCGATGATGGCCTGAGACTTATCCGCGCCGAAATGTTCCGGGGTGGAATGAATGATGCAGGGATAGATCGGGGCGCAGCCAAGCCCGATAAGGATAAGGCCGCCAATTGCCGTGGTCTTCCCAAGGGGCAGGAACAGCAAAAGGATGCCAAATAATACGAAGGATTGTCCCAGCCGGATCATCTGCGAGTCATTCAGCTTTATCGTCAGAAAACCGCTGACTGCACGGCCTGCCGTGATACCGATAAAAAACAGGCTGGCAAAGCTGGCCGCAGTCTTCGCGTCGAGATTCAGGTGCAGCACAAAGTAGCTGCTGGCCCACAGTCCGGCGGTCTGCTCAAGGGCACAGTAACAGAAAAAGGCGGCCATGATTTCTTTTGCTCCCGGAATTCGGAAGATCTCTTTCAGAGAGAGAGGCTTTTCTTCTGTGGAGACCTTTGAGGAGGATCTATCTGCGGAAATATCTGCGGAAGTATCTGTGCCTTCGCCGGAGCTGTCTGCCTTACTGATGGAAGGCCCTGCTTCGGATGGTTTTTTCCACAAAGGCAGGCTGAAAATGAGAATAACAGTCAATGCGATCTGAAGCAGTGCAACATACCAGTATCCCATATTCCAGCTCTGGCCGCCGGACAGAGCGTAGCCCATGATGTACGGTCCGAGGGATGCGCCAACGCCCCACATGCAATGCAGCCAGCTCATATGGCGGCTGGCGTAATGGAGCGCGACATAATTGTTGAGGGAGGCATCGACGCTTCCGGCACCCAGACCGTACGGAATCGCCCAAAACAGGAGCATGAGGAAAGAACGGCTGGTAGAAAACCCGAAAAGCGCCAGAGCGGTCATCGCAACGCTGATGGCAGTGACTTTACCGGTTCCCAGCTTTTTTGTGAGCCGGTCGCTCTGGAGACTGGAAATGATCGTACCCAGAGCAATCACCATGGAGACCATGCCGGCATAGGAGACTGGCACCTGAAATTCAGGGTAAATGCTGGGCCAGGCGGAGCCGAGCAGAGAATCAGGAAGTCCGAGGCTGATAAAAGAAAGATAAATAACGGCTAACAGTAAATGAAACATATTGTATTCCTCCTTAAAAACTGATAGGATTATATCATCATACTGGAGGCATTTATAAAATAAAATCCGCAAAAAGATATGACAAAATCGTCATAAAATGGTGATCAGTTTTGGAAAGGAATCTGGCCTCCTAAAGGAAAGGGGAAGACATGGCATTAGCAGAGTGCAACGCAAAGGTGGACGCGACGGGGCGTGAGCTGGCAGAGCATGGAAACACAGGTTTTCCGATTGCGTGTTACCATGATGATCTTATGAAGGACACGGTGCCGTGGCATTGGCATGACGAGCTGGAAGTGGCGGTAGTGACGGAGGGAGAGGCAGTGATCGCGGTGGATTCGGAGCGTTTCCGGGCGAGGGCCGGGGAGGGGTTTTTCATAAATTCCGGCGTACTGCATAGCTGCTGGAATGTGGATACATCCGCATGCTTTTTCCATTCCATGGTATTTCATCCGCGTCTGGTGGGCGGGAGTATTGACAGCGTTTACTGGACGGACTACCTGCAGCCGCTTCTGGATGATAAATCCCTGAAAAGTATGATATTAAAGCCGGAGGTGAGTTATCATCAGGCCGTATTGGAGCTGGCGGAACAGGCATGGCAGAGCTGTGTCCGGGAGAAGCCGGGCTATGAATTTGAGGTCAGGAATATACTGTCACAATTGATATTTCAGATATCAGGCCATGTGGGCGGTACGGCAAGGCACCCGTCCGCAAAAGCGCTGCGGGACGATGTCAGGATCAAACAGATGCTGCAATATATCCATAGCCATTATCATGAGGATATAAGCCTTGCACAGATCGCAAAAAGCGCGTCGGTCAGTGAGAGCGAATGTCTGAGGTGCTTTCGAAATACGATTGGTACAACGCCGGTTCAGTATCTGAAATCATATCGGCTTCAGAGGGCGGCGGGGCTTTTGAAAAATACGGCGGAAAAAATCGTGGATGTCGGTGTTCAATGTGGCTTTCAGGACATGAGTTATTTCGCGAAGCTGTTCCGGGAAGTTTACGGGTGTTCCCCCACTGAATTTCGGGAGGTCGGCAGATATTCGTCCACTGAATTTTGGAAAGCCGACAGATGTTCGCCTGCCGAATTTCGGGAAAGCGACGGGGACTCTGCTAACGAATATCGGGAAAAGGCGTCTATATCTGCCGGAGCAGGCAGAAATAAAACAGAGAATTTTTGAAAAAGCTGTGGAATGGGAGAAGATATGAATTCTTATATTGATTTACATTGCGATACGATAACGATGATGCATTATCCGAAGGAAAATCTGGAGCATAACAAACGAATGGTGGATATCTGTCTCTTATACACATCTGACGCTGCCGACGACTTAATAGGTGT
>CAMTFT010000233.1 GCA_947071365.1 uncultured bacterium
ATGTAGCTCCGTCTCGTGGGCTCGGAGATGTGTATAAGAGACAGGTATACAATCTGCCCTATAATACATGATATTGGGGCTTGTGGGAGCGCAAGGTGCGAAATGGTCCGTCCGGCATGCTTTGCCCCCGCCATCCATATATTTCAGATATGGTTTTGCCGAAGGAGCGTTATATGAGAAAGACACCGGTTTTGTATATTGTGATTCCATGCTATAACGAAGAGAAGGTGCTGCCGGTTACAGCACCGTTGTTTTTGGATAAGATTTATGCACTGAGAGAAAAAGGCGCGGTTCGTGACGAGAGCAGGATACTGTTTGTAGACGACGGGAGCAGCGATGATACGTGGAAGATCATCTGTGATCTGGCGAAAAAGGATGAGCATTTTATCGGCATTTCGCAGAGCCGCAACCGCGGACATCAGAATGCGGTTCTTGCGGGGCTTATGGAAGTGCGCGGGCAGTGTGACATTACGGTTTCAATCGACTGCGACGGGCAGGATGATATCAATGCCATCGATGAGATGGTAGCGAAATATATGGAAGGCTTTGAGGTGGTATACGGCGTGCGGAGCAGCCGCGAGACCGATACCTTTTTCAAAAGGAACACTGCGCAGCTCTTTTACCGTATCCTGAACTGGATGGGCGCAGAGGTGGTGTATAATCACGCGGATTATCGCCTGATCTCCAGCCGTGTCCTGAATGAACTGGCGGACTTTAAGGAAGTGAATATCTTTTTGCGGGGTCTGGTACCTCTGGTCGGATTTAAAAGCACGCAGGTCTTCTACGAGCGCCATGAACGATTGGCGGGGAAGAGCCATTATCCTTTGGCGAAAATGCTTGGCCTGGCAGTAGACGGGATCACAAGTCTGAGCGTAAAGCCGATACGGATGATTTCCGCACTTGGTTTTGCTGTTTCCATACTCAGCTTTCTGATGATCGTCTGGATCGTTGCACGGTTTTTGGCCGGCGCTACTGTGCAGGGATGGGCAAGTACCTGTGCGATCGTCTGCTTCGTGTGCGGGATCCAGTTGATCTGTACCGGAGTAATCGGCGAATATATCGGAAAAATTTATCTGGAGACGAAAGAAAGGCCGCGATACATCATCAGTGACAGAACGTACGAGACAGAGAACAGCGATTCGCAGGATGTGTAGGGAAAGTGTGGGAAGAGAATGAAAAGTATTACTGTATTTGTGCAAAAACACCGGGAAAAAGTATGGTTTTCCATTTTTATAAACATAGTTTTGCTTGCATTGCTGCTGATTATTTTCAGGCCGTCGTATGAAACGAATGACGATATGGGTTTATGCTCTATCGTAAATGGAGCATACGGCACTTTTGATGCGCATATGATCTATGCGAATTATTTGCTGGGGTTGGTCTTGGCAGGGCTTTATAAAATAACGCAGGCTCTGCCCTGGTATGCGCTGGTGCAGTATGCCGCTCTTTTTGCGGCGTTTACGGCGCTGACTGTTGTGCTGCTTCGGAGGTCAGAGACGGTGGCAGTGCGATTCCTTGGAGCTGCCATCCTTTTGTGTTTTTCTTATGAGGGCTATATCCGGCTGCAGTACACAAAGACGGCGGGGATTCTTGCAGTGGCCGGCGTATTTCTGATGTTTTATGCACTTTGTACAGAAAAAAGAAACATGCGCGCGCTTGTATGCGGGATGGCGCTTGCCTGCCTTGGGGCGATGTACCGGCTGCCTCAGTTTTTTACGGGCGCTTTTCTGATGACCGGGATCGGGCTCTTCCAGCTTTTTCAGATCGGAGGACGGGGAAAAAAGGAATTTTGGAAAAAGGCAGGGCGCTATGTGGGTGCCTTTGCGGTACTGCTTCTTCTCGTTATCGGGCTGTATGGTGTGGACCGTCTGGCCTACCGATCAGAGGGATGGCAGAAGTATACATCCTATAATGAAGCGCGGACGGAATTATTTGACTATGGATTTCCGGGGTTTGAGAAGAATCAGGAGGAATACGAAAAGCTTGGGATCGACAGTACGGCATATAAAATGCTGCGCGGCTGGAACCATATGGACACGGAGAAGTTTACGGAAGAGATTATGGAAACAATCGTCGGGATGCGTGCTCCGAAGCGGATAAACTTAAGCTTCCTGAAAAGCTTCTGCAGAAAAGTTATTCTGCAGTTTTTCACGGTTCCCGTATTTTGGTGTTTTCTGTTTGTGTTCCTTGGCTGGCTGCTGTCCGGTGGGCACAAATGGACGGATGTGACGGTATTTTTGTATGAGTGCTTTGCGGTGGGAATCCTGTATTTCTACCTGTTTTACCGCGGGCGGTATCTGCGCAACAGGGTGGATGTGCCGATCTGGCTTGCATCATCGCTGGTATTGTTCTGGGTTCTGCCGTTGGCGCAGCGTCTCTGGGCCCAATGGATCATGCCGGTATTTTTGGCAGCGGTGGTGATACTGACACACGGAACGTGGGAAAAACGATTGCGTGTCAATACGGCTGCGGAACCGCAGAAGCGGGAGGCTTACCGGGAAGTGCTGGAATACCTTGCGTCGGATAAGGAGCACCTGTATATTACCAGGTCAGGTGCGGTATCCCTGATGAGCAGCTACGGCATTTTTGAAAGTATTCCGGCGGGTATTGTGGAAAATACGCTCTCTCTGGGAGGATGGCCAGCGAATACACCGGGATATGTGGCGCGGATGGAAAAATACGGGATCACGAATCCGTTCAGGGATATGATTGGCAATGAGCAGATTTATCTTGTGGACGGCAAAATTGAAGAGACGATGGAATATCTGCATAAATATTACGACAAGGATGCAGAGGCGGCGCTTGTTGCGGAGCCTGGGATCGCAAAAATCTATAAAATAGAGTAAGGGCAGGGGAAAATGTTGTTAAAAAAATTCTTGCATTTGCGTATTCTTGTGATATAATAGCTTATGTAGTTGCGGATATAGTTCATTGGTAGAACACCAGCTTCCCAAGCTGGATAGGCGGGTTCGATTCCCGTTATCCGCTTTTTTTGATGCATTGATATGAAGTCTTTGCACCGGTTCGGATGTGCCAAAGACACAGAAAAAGGGTGTAGTGATGCAGCAAAAAAATATGGAATATGGAGGAGAGAGAATGAAGATGCGTAATGTTTTGCTGCTTATGGCAGCGGTAATGGTGATTGGCACAGGTGCATCAGCGGAGGAAGCTTCCCTGAAGCCGGCGGAGCAGACAGAGGCTGTGGCGGAGGCCGCAGAAGAGGGGGGCGAGGCCGCAGAGGCAGGGCTTTCTGATGACTGGGCGGATTATCAGATCCAGATCGATGACCAGGTATATCAGTTCCCTATGATGTTTGCGGATTTTACTGCTATGGGCTGGTCTACGGATGAAGCACAGGAGGTTGAGCTGCAGCCGAACCAGTATGATATGATTCGTTTTACGAAGGATGATATCAAGTGTACGGTTTACGTTTTGAATCTCGGCATGAATAACGCGATGGCAGAGGATTGTATCGTGGGCGGTATCAGTATTGACAATTTTGACTGGGAACTCGGTGTCGGGACAGTGACGCTTCCGGGCGGAATCGTGAGAGGACAGGCGGATGTGGATGCGATCGAAGAGACGTATGGCAAGCCTTCCGATACGTATGAGGGAGATCTGTATACGAAGCTTACATATGAGACGGACTACAACAGCAGCGTGGAGATGGCCGTATACAAGGAGAGCGGAGTGCTTGAGGACATTGACGTGCGCAATTTCGTAGAGCCGGAGGGATTTGATGCCGGTGAAGTGAGCGAGGAGGTTCCGGAGTCAGTGGCTGCGTATACGAAGCCGGAAGCTTTAAGCGACAGTCTGGAGGATTACCAGATGGAGCTGGATGGACAGGTGTATACACTTCCGGTTCCGGTCAGCGTTCTTGCGGCAGACGGATGGGAGATCGATGAAAAAGATTCGGACGCTGAGATCAAGGCCGGATACTTTGGCTGGGTGACACTGAGAAAGGGCGGCCAGGAGATCCGTGAGATAGCTGTCAATCCGGAAAGCTATGCGACGATACCGGAGAACTGCTGGGTAGAGGAACTTACAGCAGGCGGTTACACACTGGATGCAGAGGGCGTGCTGCCAGGCGGGATCCATACGGGTATGGCAGAGGCGGACTTTGTCAAGATCCTCGACGACGCAGGCATGAGCTACGAGATGGATGATTCCAGCGACAGCTTCAAATACTACACGTACAACGAAAAAGAGTATGACCAGTGCTTTGAGGTGACGGTTTATACGGCGGATGACGGATATTTTGAGAAGGATACGGTTATGGAAGTGTCCTGCAGCAACGCATTTTGATTTTGTGCTTGCATTTGACAGAAAATGGTGCTATGATAGTTGAGAATTAAATATC
>CAMTFT010000234.1 GCA_947071365.1 uncultured bacterium
GATGTAGCTCCGTCTCGTGGGCTCGGAGATGTGTATAAGAGACAGGTGCATGCACTTGTAGGAGAAAACGGTGCCGGCAAATCCACTCTGATGAAGATACTGAATGGTAATTATAAGAAAGACCAGGGTACGATTAAAATTGACGGAGCAGAGGTAGATATTCAGAATCCGAATGACGCGAAGGCATGCGGTATCAGCATTATTTTTCAGGAGCTGAATCTGGTATCTTTGCTGTCAATTGCTGAAAATATTTATATAGGAAGGCTTCCAAAGAAAAATGGCCTGGTAGACTGGAAAAAACTGTATAGTGATACGAAAAAAGCGTTAGACCGGATTGGCTATGATATTGATCCCAGAACAAAAATCGGGACACTCAGCGTAGCGCAGAAGCAGATGATTGAAATAGCGCGTGCTCTGTCCTATCCATCCACCAAGATTTTGCTGATGGATGAGCCAACCGCAACATTGACAACAAAGGAGACCGATATTTTATTCGAGGTAGTCAGAAGCCTGAAAGCCGAGGGAATTTCGGTTATCTTTATTTCTCATAAATTGGAAGAGCTTTTTGAGATCTGTGATACGCTGACTGTTATCAGGGATGGTCAGGTAATTGAGACCATGCCGATCGAAGGGCTGACGAAGGATGATGTCACCACGAAGATGATAGGACGTGAGATCACAAATATTTATCCGAAACGGGGCAAGACGGTTTCGGATGAGGTTGTTCTTAAAGTGGAAAATTTAAGCCACAAAGAAGTATATAAGAATGTCTGTTTTGAGCTGAGAAAGGGAGAAGTTCTCGGCATGGCCGGCCTGGTAGGAGCCGGACGAACAGAGATTGCCAGAGGTATTTTTGGAATCGATTATAAGGATGGCGGAAATATCTATGTAAACGGTGAGAAGGTTAGCATCAACAGCCCGGCAGATGCGATCAAGCATGGAATCTGTTATCTGAGTGAGGACAGAAAGACAGAGGGCTTAATGGGAAATATGAGTGTTATGCTTAATATTTCGGCGGCAAACCTGGATAAATTCCTGAAAAACGGCATTATCAGCAAAAAGCAGGAGGAAGAGGTCTCTGATGAGCTGGTAAAGGCTTTGAAGGTCAAAACGCCTGACCTGAATCAAATTGTATTTAACTTAAGCGGTGGAAATATGCAGAAGGTCGTACTTGCAAAATGGCTGAATACGAATGTAGACATCTTTATTTTTGACGAGCCTACACGCGGTATTGATGTCGGTGCAAAGTACGAAATATATCAGCTCATCAACAAACTGGTAGAACAGGGGAAGAGCGTTATTATGATTTCCTCTGAGCTGCCGGAGGTTATGGGCATGAGCGACCGGATACTGGTAATCCGCCGGGGAGAAATATCAGCTTCTCTGGATATTGAAGAGATGACACCAAATGATTTCATAAAATATGCAATTTAGAGGTGAGGCGTATGCAGACAAAAAATGTAGCAAAGAAAAAACAATTTGATATCGGATGGTTCGTTATCAATAATTTTGGTTTATTGATGATCTGCCTGATGATCGTATTTGGTGGAATTTTTGCCAACAATTTTTTCACACTGGGTAATTTACAGAATTTGCTCAGCCAGATCGTGATTAACGGAATACTGACGATCGGATTTTCAGTCGTATATATCGTAGACGGCTTTGATCTGTCGCAGGGCAACGTACTGTCGGCCTGTGCCTGTGTGGGACTGACGGTATTAAATTCAACACATAACATTCTCTTTACCTTTCTTTCAGCAATCGCGGTGGGCGTTACGTTCGGACTTGCCAATGGCCTGATCGGAAAGGTGATTAAGAGTGATGGAAGCGACAGTTATCTCGTAACGCTTGCGATGTCCCTTGTTGCACTTGGTTTCGCTTATATCTGGACAAAGGGTCTGAATATACAGTGTGATCAGGAAATGACAGCGTTCCGTAATATAGCAAGAGGTAAGGTCGGCAGTATTCCGAATACAATGATCATTTTGGTGATTTTCCTGCTGTTGATCCATTTCATACTGAAGAAAACGACGGTTGGCCGGAAGCTGTATTATGTCGGAGCAAACAGGAAAGCCGCATATATGTGCGGTATTAATTCCCATAATTACCGTATGTATGCGTTCATGTTTTCCGGTTTCTGCGCTGCATTGGCGGCAATCGTGATGACGGCCAGAGTAGGTTCTGCGAATCCGATGTGTGGAAACAATTATGAGACGGATGCAGCGATAGCGACTATTGTCGGCGGAAATGCGCCCGGGGACAGCAAGAGCGGAATGCTGCGTGCTTTGTTCGGAATTTTGTGTCTTGGTCTGATGCGTAATATCATGAATATGATGAACGTAGATGCCAATGTTCAGACGGTAGTGAAATGTATTCTCCTGCTTGTTGCACTTTACGCATTGAGCCTGAAAAAGAACTGGAAGGGAGGACGCGGCAAATGAAAGTGATCAAGAGCATATTACAGTATAAGATCTGGCTTTTCTGCGTACTGTTCAGTATTTATATGTATATTTTTTCACCTGCTTTCGGTACGCTGAATAACCTGAACAGTATTCTTGTCTCCATGTTCCCTTACGGAATGGTGGCGATCGGGCTTATGTTCGGCCTCGTGACAGGAATCAACAATCTGACGATCGGTTCCCTTGCTTGCCTTTCAGCGGTGGTATTTGGACTTGTCTCAGGAAAATACGGATGTGTAGCCGGATTCCTGGCTGGCGTTGCAGTGGCAGCGATCATCGGGCTGCTGGAGGGAGTTATGTCCACTTACCTGAAAATGGATGGTTGGCTTGTGGCAATTGCTCTTATGATCGGTGTTCGCGGCCTGGCCTGTGCGTTGCTCGATGGAGATACTGTTCGTGTTACTGACCCGTTATTTGTGAAGATAGCATCGACAAAATTTGGACCGGTTCCATGCCTGTTTATCATCTTTCTTTTGACGGTCGTCCTGATCGACTTTATCTTGAAATATACGCATTATGGGAGAAGCATGTATGCCGTGGGCGGCAACGCTGAAGTGGCGGCCTCCTGTGGAATCAATGTGAACAAGGTGCGGGTAATAGCGGTAATCATTTCATCCATTCTGGCCGGTATCGGAGGTATTTTTGTGACGGCACGTCTTGGAAGTGCCAACGGTGATCTGGGCTCGGACGCAATCATGGCGTGTCTGCCGATGGTTATTATTGGAGGCGCTGCTTTTACCGGAGGAAAGGGAGATGCAAAGGGAACCCTGTCCGGCTGTCTTGTTATGACACTGATTACGACGTACATGAATCTGTTTAATGTATATATAGATGCGCAAAAGGTGATTCAGGGAGCAATTTTGCTGATGGTAATCATTGCGGATAAGTATTTTGCGAATAAGGAAATCAAAGTGTAACTGGAAGATTTTGGCTTGATATTTGTGAGGGGTTGGTTTATCCTAGGATGTAAGAAAGAACATACATATTATGTATGAGGATATTCTGCTTGAGAACGAGATAAAGAAAAGGAAGTACATAAGCTATGGAAGCTAAAAAAAGCACTTCACAACGTATAAAGGAATGTAATATCAATAGCATCTTTCACATTATCAGGAATGAAAAGGCGATATCCAGAGTGGAGATTGCGAAAAAAATGGGGCTTAGCCAGACATCAGTCGGAAGATCGGTTTCCGAACTGATGGAGGCGGGCTACGTAAAAGAAGGGGAGAATGCCGGAAGCAGCGTTGGAAGACAGCGGATTTTGCTGCATGTTGTTCCGCAGAGAGTGCTTTCTGTGGGAATTTATCTTCAGCCGGAGCGGATCGATGCAGGACTTGTGGATATTTCCGGAAAGATATTATCGCAGAAGTCTTATGAATTATACGATACATCTCCGTCGTATGTGGTGGAATGCATCAAGGTTGCAATTGATTCTATCCTGAAACAGATTCCGGATGAAAAGCTGCAGAATCTGGTGGGGGTTGGAGTGTCTGTGCCGGGAACGGTAAATTATAAAACGGGAATTGTGATGAGCGCTCCCTCTTTTCATTGGAGATCATTAAATCTCGGCAATATGCTGAAAACGTGTTATCCGTATCACGTGATCGTGGATAATGATGTGAAATCCTTTGCGAAAGCGCAGCGTTTTCTGAACACGGTCGAAAATCCGAATGAATTTCTTGTCATTCATTTAGGCAATGGCGTTGCAATGGCGGAGATGCAGGATGGCAAGCTGATCAGAGGAAACAATAACATAGCAGGTGAGATAGGACATATGATAATAGATCCCAATGGACCGTTGTGTGATTGTGGAAGGCGCGGATGCATCCAGACAACCATCAGCAAGGCTGTCTCTTATACACATCTCCGAGCCCACGAGACGGAGCTACATCTCG
>CAMTFT010000235.1 GCA_947071365.1 uncultured bacterium
GCTTGTTTAAAAGGAATATTAATTTTGATGCCAAAAAGAAAGTGTCAAACACCCGCGAGAGTAGAGAGTAAATTCCACTACATAAGCAGGTGGTGGAATTTAAATAAAAAATTTTCAATGAAAATTCTTTGAAAACACTGCTCTTGCAACTTTACAGAATGCATGGTAGAATTTATGCGGATTAAAACAAACTACGTTAAAGAGGCAAATATCATTGAATATAAGGACGAATGACAAAAAAGAGCAAAAAGGCGCTGCTTCCGTATTGACCCCGATGATGCAGCAATATATGAAGACGAAGGAGCAGTATAAGGACTGCATTCTGTTTTACCGGCTGGGCGACTTCTACGAAATGTTTTTCGAGGATGCGCTGACTGCGTCAAAGGAACTGGAAATTACGCTGACAGGAAAGGACTGCGGACAGGAGGAGCGGGCTCCGATGTGCGGAGTTCCTTTTCATGCTGTGGACGGATACCTGAATAAACTGGTGTCGAGGGGCTATAAGGTAGCGATCTGTGAGCAGGTGGAGGATCCGAAGCTGGCGAAGGGAATCGTAAAGCGCGAGGTCATCCGGGTCGTGACTCCAGGAACAAACCTGAACACCCAGGCTCTGGACGAAACGAAAAACAACTATCTGATGTGTATCGTCTACACGGCGGACCGTTACGGAATTTCCGTAGCCGATATTACCACGGGAGAGTATCTGGTGACGGAGCTGGACAGTGAGAGGAAGCTTCTGGATGAGATCACGAAGTTTTCTCCGTCGGAGATCATCTGCAACCATTCCTTTTATGTGAGCGGGATCGATATAGAGGATATGAAGGAACGGCTGGGGATTACGGTCTACGCGCTGGATTCCTGGTATTTTGACGATGCGATGTGCGCAAGGGTACTGATGGAGCACTTTCACGTTTCGGCGTTGGAGGGGCTGGGCATTTCGGATTACAGCTGCGGCGTGATCGCCGCCGGCGCGCTGCTCAAATATCTGATGGAGACGCAGAAGACATCCATCGCGAATCTGACGGGGCTCACGCCGTATTCCATCGGCAAATATATGATCCTGGACAGCTCCACCAGAAGAAATCTTGAACTGTGTGAGACGCTCCGGGAGAAGAACAAACGCGGCTCACTGCTGTGGGTGCTGGATAAGACGAAAACAGCCATGGGAGCGCGGCTTCTGCGAAAGTACGTAGAGCAGCCTCTGATCGAAAAGCAGGAGATTTTAAGCAGGCTGGATGCCGTTGAGGAACTGAAAAATAACGCTATTACCCGGGAGGAGCTTCGCGAATACCTGAATCCCGTATACGATCTGGAGCGTCTGATCAGCCGTATCAGCTACCAGACGGCAAATCCCCGGGATATGATCGCTTTTAAGACCTCCCTTTCCATGCTCCCCCATATCAAATATCTGATGAAGGGCCTGAACGCCCCACTGCTTGGAGCGCTGGAGGAAGAGCTGGATCCGCTGGATGATCTGTACCGTCTGATCGATTCCTCCATCGTGGAGGAGCCGCCCATAGGCACTCGGGACGGCGGTATTATCCGGGAGGGCTTTCATGAAGAGGTAGACAGGCTGCGGAATGCCAAGACGGAGGGCAAGAACTGGCTGGCTGAGCTGGAAGCGAAGGAGCGGGAGAGCACCGGGATCAAGAATCTGAAAATCAAGTATAATAAAGTCTTCGGGTACTATCTTGAGGTCACAAATTCCTACAAGGATCTGGTGCCGGATTACTATACGAGAAAACAGACGCTGGCAAATGCGGAGCGGTATATCACGCCGGAGCTCAAGGAGCTGGAGGATATGATTCTGGGAGCGGAGGATAAGCTGTTCTCCCTGGAATACGGCCTCTATGTGGATATCCGCAATCAGGTGGCAGAGGAAATCGTCAGGATCCAGAAAACGGCCAGAGCCGTAGCAGGGATCGATGTGTTCGCTTCTCTTGCTCTGGTGGCGGAGCGGGGCAATTACGTAAAGCCCACCATCAATGAGAAGGGCATCATCGATATCAAAAGCGGCAGGCATCCCGTCGTAGAAAAAATGATTCCGAATGATATGTTCATCGCAAACGATACGTATCTGGATAACGCGAAAAGCAGGATATCCATTATCACCGGGCCGAATATGGCGGGAAAATCCACGTATATGAGGCAGACGGCGCTGATCGTTCTGATGGCGCAGCTCGGAAGCTTCGTGCCGGCGCAGAGCGCACGAATCGGTCTGGTAGACCGCATTTTTACGAGGGTCGGCGCATCGGATGACCTGGCCAGCGGGCAGAGTACGTTTATGGTGGAAATGACGGAGGTGGCGAATATCCTGCGCAATGCCACGCGAAACAGCCTTCTGATCCTGGATGAGATCGGCCGGGGCACCAGCACCTTTGACGGGCTCAGCATCGCCTGGGCTGTGGTGGAGCATATCAGCAACACGAAGCTGCTGGGCGCAAAGACGCTGTTTGCCACACATTACCACGAACTGACGGAACTGGAAGGAAAGCTTACGGGAGTCAACAATTACTGTATTGCCGTAAAGGAAAAGGGAGACGACATCGTTTTTCTCCGGAAGATCATTAAGGGCGGAGCCGATAAGAGCTACGGAATCCAGGTGGCAAAGCTGGCGGGAGTGCCGGACAGCGTGATTGAACGGGCAAAGGAGCTGGCGGAGGAGCTGACCAGCGCCGATATTACGGTGAAAGTGCAGGAGATCGGCAGTGAATCACCGAAAGCCAAAAAATCAAAGCCCAAAAAACTGGACCCGGTGGACATGGATCAGATGTCACTGTTCGATACCGTCAGTGATTCGGATGTACTAAAGGAGCTGCAGGAGATCGACGTGTCAAATCTGACGCCGATCGATGCTCTGAACACGATCTATCATCTTCAGAACAAGCTGAAAAACCGCTGGTAATACATAGGATATCTGGAGGAAGATATGAATCAGATCACACTTTTGAGTCAGGATACGATAGATAAGATAGCAGCAGGCGAGGTAGTAGAACGGCCTGCTTCTATTGTAAAGGAGCTTGTGGAAAATGCGGTGGATGCCGGGGCAAATGCCGTTACGGTGGAGATCAAAGAGGGGGGCATTTCCCTGATCCGCATTACGGATAACGGAAGCGGCATTCCGAAGGAGCAGGTGCAGGTGGCCTTCCTTCGCCATGCCACCAGCAAGATCAGGAAGGTGGAGGATCTGCTGACCTCCGGCACACTGGGGTTCCGTGGTGAGGCATTGTCCAGTATCGCCGCCGTATGTCAGGTGGAAATGATCACGAAGACTGCCGGCAGCATTACCGGCGTGCGCTATGTGATCGAAGGCGGAGTAGAAAAATCTCTGGAGGAGATCGGCGCACCGGAGGGCACAACGTTTCTCGTAAGGAACATGTTCTACCACACGCCGGCCCGCAAGAAGTTTCTGAAAACGGCTGCCACAGAGGCGGGATACGTCAGTGACCTGATGGAGCGCATGGCACTTTCCCACCCGGAGATCTCCTTTAAATTCATAACAAACAACGATGTGAAGCTGCATACCTCCGGGAATTGCAACCTGAAGGATATCATATACGGCGTTTACGGCAGGGAGATCGCGGCAAATGTCGTAAGGATCGATACCACAGCAGGCGTTTCGGGAAAGGAAAATATTTCAGGCCGTACTGAGGCTGCCCCCAAAACGGGGGATGGTGGTTTCGACGGGATTCAGATCACAGGATTTATCGGTAAGCCGGTGATTTCAAGGGGCAACCGGAATTATGAAAATTACTTTGTGAACGGCAGATACGTGAAAAGCGCCATTGTGGCCCGGGCCATTGAGGATGCGTATAAGCCCTTTATGATGAATCACCGGTATCCCTTTACGGTACTGATGCTACAGATAGACAGCAGCCAGGTGGACGTCAACGTACACCCCACCAAGATGGAGGTGCGCTTCGCAGACCAGAGCAAAGTGTACGACGCAGTTTACCAGACTGTGAAGAACAGCCTTGCAGGCCGGGAGCTGATACCGGAATTTACGGTGGATATGCTGAAGCTGCCAAAAAAGATACAGGTGGATAAGCAAAAAGTACAGGAAGGCAGGCCGGAACCGCCCAAAATGGTACAGGCAGACATGCCGGAAGTGCGCTCAAAAGCACAGGCAGATACGCTGAAACAGTCTCAAATAGCACAGGCAGACAGGACGGAATTTTGCCCAAAAGTGCAGGCAGATACAGAGAATGTAAAAAAAGAATCTCTGCCGGACATGATGGGAGAGAAAAAAGAGCCTCCTGTTCAGATGGAAAAAATGGTGTCTCCCGCCCAGCCGGAAAAAAAGAAATATACGTACCC
>CAMTFT010000236.1 GCA_947071365.1 uncultured bacterium
CTATTAAGTCGTCGGCAGCGTCAGATGTGTATAAGAGACAGAATAATGACAGACTCTTTACATACTCTCGGAATCGATATCGGTTCCACTACCGTAAAGGTAGCAGTTCTTGGGCCAGACCAGGAGCTTCTTTTTTCCGATTACAAACGTCATTACGCAAATATACAGGAGACGCTGTCCTCTTTGATCAACGACGCTGCCGGACGGCTGGGCGATCTGAATATCTCCCCGGTCATCACAGGCTCCGGCGGCCTGACACTGGCGAACCATCTGGAGGTTCCCTTCGTGCAGGAGGTCATTGCGGTAGCCACCTCCCTGGAGCACTTCGTCCCTCAGACGGACGTTGCCATCGAGCTGGGCGGCGAGGACGCCAAAATCATTTATTTTGAAAACGGAAATGTGGAGCAGCGGATGAACGGCATCTGCGCCGGAGGCACGGGCTCCTTTATCGACCAGATGGCCTCTCTTTTGCAGACAGACGCCACCGGCCTGAATGAGTACGCCAAAAACTACTCTTCCCTGTATTCCATCGCGGCCCGCTGCGGTGTATTTGCAAAATCCGATATTCAGCCCCTGATCAACGAGGGCGCCACAAAGGAGGATCTTTCCGCCTCCATTTTTCAGGCGGTAGTCAACCAGACCATCAGCGGCCTGGCCTGCGGCAAGCCGATCCGGGGACACGTTACCTTCCTGGGCGGCCCGCTCCACTTCCTTTCCGAGCTTCGGGAAGCGTTCATCCGCACCCTGAAGCTGGATGACGAGCATGCCATCACGCCGCAGAACTCACACCTGTTCGCCGCCATCGGCTCCGCCCTGAACGCAAAGGAAAACTGCGTCACGACTTTAGGCGCCCTGCAGCAGAAGCTTTCCGGCACCATCCATATGGAATTCGAA
The DNA here is from genome assembly GCA_947071365.1 of uncultured bacterium. GTDB lineage: Bacteria > Bacillota > Clostridia > Lachnospirales > Lachnospiraceae > Choladousia. Next base: position 895 of record CAMTFT010000236.1, read on the forward strand.
GTTGCCCGGATGGAACCGCTTTTCTCCTCCGAGGAGGACTACGAACATTTTATCGCAAGACAGAGCTGCCACAGAGTTTCCACCGGCAGCCTTGCCACATATAAAGGAAACTGTTTTCTTGGGATCGACGCCGGTTCCACCACCACAAAGGCTGCCCTCGTCGGCGAGGACGGTACGCTTCTGTACTCCTTTTACAGCAACAACAACGGCAGCCCGCTGCGCACCACCATCACGGCGATCCAGGAGATCTACGACCGTCTTCCCGAAGACGCGCATATTGCCTGGTCCTGTTCCACCGGGTACGGGGAAGCGCTGATCAAGGCCGCGCTGATGCTGGACGAAGGCGAGGTAGAAACGGTATCCCATTATTACGCCGCCTCCTTCTTTGACCCGGAGGTAGACTGTATCCTGGATATCGGCGGCCAGGACATGAAATGTATCAAGATCAAAAACCATACCGTTGACAGCGTGCAGCTCAACGAGGCATGTTCCTCCGGCTGCGGTTCCTTCATCGAGACCTTCGCCAAATCTCTGAATTATTCCGTACAGGATTTTGCAAAGGCTGCTTTGTTCGCAAAGCATCCGATCGACCTCGGCACACGCTGCACCGTATTCATGAATTCAAAGGTAAAGCAGGCCCAGAAGGAGGGAGCTGAGGTCTCCGACATCTCCGCCGGCCTTGCTTATTCCGTTATAAAGAATGCACTCTACAAGGTCATCAAGGTGTCCGATGCCTCCGAGCTGGGACGCCATATCGTGGTGCAGGGCGGTACGTTCTACAATGACGGTGTTCTGCGCAGTTTTGAAAAGATTGCAGGCTGCGAAGCCATCCGTCCCGACATTGCCGGTATCATGGGTGCTTTCGGCGCGGCGCTGATTGCCCGGGAACGGTACGAGGAGGGTACCGAGACATCCATGCTGTCCATCGACCGCATCAATGCACTGGAATACACCACCTCCATGGCCAAATGCAAGGGCTGTACGAACCAGTGCCGTCTCACCATCAACCGCTTTTCCGGCGGCCGCCAGTTCGTCAGCGGCAACCGCTGTGAGCGCGGCATCGGCAAGCAGCGCAACAAGGACAACGTTCCGAACCTGTTCGAATTCAAGAACAAACTGCTGTTTTCCTACGAGCCTCTTCCCGAGGATGAGGCCACCCGGGGCATTGTCGGTATCCCGCGGGTTCTGAACATGTATGAGAACTACCCGTTCTGGTTCCGCTTTTTCACGGAGCTGAAATACCGCGTCATCCTCTCTCCGCCCAGCACGCGGAAGATCTATGAGCTCGGTATTGAATCCATCCCCAGCGAGTCCGAATGCTATCCGGCAAAGCTGGCTCACGGGCATATTGAATGGCTGATACGAAAGGGAATCAAGTACATCTTCTATCCGTGTATTCCGTATGAGCGTACCGAGTTTGAGGATGCGCCGAACCACTACAACTGCCCGATCGTTACCTCTTACGCAGAAAATATCAAAAATAACGTAGAGGGACTGCGCACCGAAAACATCCGGTTCGAAAATCCCTTCATCGCCTTTACGAATCTGGATACCGTTACCAGCCGTCTGAAGGCTGCCTTTCCGGATATTCCTGCCGAGGAGGTTGCAGCAGCCGCAAAGGCCGGCTGGGACGAAATGAGCCATACCCGGGAAGCAATGTACAAAAAGGGCGAGGAAACGCTGAAATACCTTCAGGAGACAGGCCGCCACGGCATCGTGCTGGCAGGCCGTCCGTACCATATTGATTCGGAGATCAACCACGGCATCCCGGAGCTGATCAATTCCTTCGGCATGGCCGTACTGACAGAGGATTCTATCTCCAACTTAAGTCCGGTGGAGCGGCCATTGATGGTGCTCGACCAGTGGATGTACCACAGCCGGCTGTATGCAGCCGCGAACTACGTAAAGACCCGGGAGGATCTGGATCTGATCCAGCTCAACTCCTTCGGATGCGGCCTGGATGCCGTCACCACGGATGAGGTAAATGATATCCTGTCAAAATCCGGCAAGATCTATACCTGCCTGAAAATTGATGAGGTCAACAACCTGGGCGCAGCCAAGATCCGTATCCGTTCGCTGATCTCAGCCATCCGGGTACGCAAGCAGCACGAGCAGGAGCCGCGCAAAATCGTTCCGGCCAATATAAACCGTGTGATATTTACGAAGGAGATGCGCAAAGAATACACGATCCTCTGCCCGCAGATGTCCCCGATCCATTTCAAGATGCTGGAATCAGCGCTGAATGCCTCCGGGTATCACATTGAGCTTCTGAAAAACGACAACCGAAAGGCCGTGGATGTCGGCCTGAAATACGTAAACAACGATGCCTGCTATCCGTCTCTGATGGTAGTCGGCCAGGTCATGGAGGCACTGCTCTCCGGCAAATACGACTTGAGCAGAACAGCCGTGATCATGACGCAGACGGGAGGCGGCTGCCGCGCTTCCAACTACATCGGCTTTATCCGCCGTGCGCTGCAGAAGGCCGGCATTCCCGATATTCCGGTCATCTCTCTGAACCTGAGCAGTCTCGAGAGCAACCCCGGCTTTACCATCAGCTATCAGATGGTAAAACGCGCCATGTTCGCCCTCGTATTCGGCGACATTTTCATGCGCTGTCTGTACCGCATGAGACCATATGAGAAAGAGCCGGGATCGGCAAACGCGCTGTTCCACAAGTGGGAAGACCGCTGCTGTGATTTCGTATCCGGCAAGCCCTCCTACCGGCAGTTCAAAAAGATGTGCCGCGAGATCGTGCAGGAGTTTGACCGCCTGCCCATCACAGATGAGCAGAAGCCAAAGGTCGGCGTCGTGGGAGAGATCCTCGTCAAGTTCATGCCTGCCGCCAACAACCATCTGGTAGAGCTGCTGGAATCAGAAGGCGCTCAGGCCGTCGTACCGGATCTTATGGATTTCCTGCTCTACTGCTTCTACAACCAGAACTTTAAGAGCGAATATCTCGGAACGAAAAAGAAGTCCGCGATGATCGCGAACTTCGGTATTATGGTTCTGGAAAAGCTGCGCCAGGCGGCCGCCGAAGAGCTGGAAAAGAGCGTCCACTTCGATCCGCCATCAAAGATCGAGCACCTTGGCGAAATGGCAAAGGACATCGTATCCCTTGGCAATCAGACCGGCGAGGGCTGGTTCCTCACCGGAGAAATGCTGGAGCTGATCCATTCCGGCGTCAACAACATCGTCTGCACACAGCCCTTCGCCTGCCTGCCGAATCACGTAGTCGGAAAAGGCGTTATCAAGGAGCTGCGCAGGCAGTATCCGCTGTCAAATATCGTGGCCATCGATTATGACCCCGGCGCCAGCGAGGTAAACCAGCTCAACCGGATCAAGCTGATGCTTTCCACGGCAAATAAAAATCTGAAAAAATAATCCTTCATAAAATGTCTGTGG
>CAMTFT010000237.1 GCA_947071365.1 uncultured bacterium
ACACCTATTAAGTCGTCGGCAGCGTCAGATGTGTATAAGAGACAGGCGTACAGTATCCCGGATGCTGCCACTCCGCCGGGAACATCTGGCGGTATCGGATGGACGCAAAGCGTTCATCCAGCAGAAGAATAACGCCGCTGTCCTCCTCCGTCCGGATGACACGGCCCGCGGACTGCAGGACTTTATTCATCCCGGGACACATGTATGCGTAGAAGAATCCGTCCTGGCCCCGCCTGTCATAGAACTGCTTCAATATCTCCCGTTCATGACAGACCTGCGGCAGGCCCGTCCCGACAATGACTGCACCGATCAGACGGTCATTTTTCAGGTCAATTCCCTCACCAAAAATGCCGCCCATTACGCAAAAGCCGACCAGGCCGTTTTCATGGGCCTGCTCAAACTGCGCCAGAAACTGCTCCCGCTCTTCCTCCTTCATGCCACCAGTCTGGCAAAGCAGACTGACCGCATCGCCGCTTTCCTCACAGAGAATGGCAAACTGCTCCGCAACCTCTTCCACCATACGGTACGAAGGAAAGAAGGCCATGTAATTTCCCCGCTTCGCCTGAATGATCCGCAGAATATACTCCGCCATTTTGCGAAATTCCTGTATACTGCGGCTGGTGTAGCGGCTGCTGGTATCCGTTCCGATCAGCACCTGCCTCCTTTGCGGTGAAAACACAGAGCGCGCATAGATCGCATAATTATCCTTTTCCGTACTCAGAAGGCTTTTGTAATAATTGATCGGCAAAAAAGTGGCCGAAAAATAGATCGTGCTTTTTCCCTTTTCCAGACATTCCTGAAGATTCTCCGAGACATCCACACAGTAAAGTTTCGTCAAAAACCTTCCATCCTCACAGAGTTCCGTATAGATCACATAATTCTCATTTAAGAGATCGCACGTATCCAGAAAGCGCCGTGCCTGAAAATACAGTTCCAGCACCTTTTCATTTATTTCAGGATTTCGGGAATCCTCCAGAAAGTCCTCCATAATGCCGCAAAGATTCATGAGGTACACGGGAAACGTGCCGATATCTGTCCAGACCTTAACGGTATCACACTCCCGTTTCCGCTCCAGAAGCCAGGTGTTGCAGCGGTTCAAAGCCCGGGCCATCTTCTGGCTGTATGGCTTGATTTCTTTTTTCAGCGCCAGAAAATCTTCCTTATAGAGAGATGCTGAGAACATTTCCCGCCCCCGCTCTACGAGATTATGCGCCTCATCGATCAGAAACAGATAATCACCCTTTACTCCGTCTCCGAAAAAGCGCTTTAATTTTGCTCGCGGATCAAAAATATAATTGTAATCGCAAATGACAGCATCCGCCCACAATGACACGTCAAGTCCGAATTCGAAGGGGCATACCTGCCATTTCTTGGCGTATCGCTCAATCACAGGGCGGCTGAACACCTCCTCCGTCTGAATCATGTCAAATACCGCATCATTTACCCGGTCAAAATGTCCCTTCGCATACGGACACGCTTCCGGATTGCACTGTGTCTCCTCCAGAAAGCAGATCTTCTCCTTTGCCGTCAGAGTGATGGACTTTAATCGCATTCCCTGCCTTCGCAAGATCTCATACGTGTCCTCCGCCACAGTCCTCGTGATCGTCTTTGCCGTGGCATAAAAAATCCGGTCGGCAAGCCCTTCTCCCACCGCCTTCACCGCCGGAAAAATCGTTGATATCGTTTTTCCCGTTCCCGTGGGTGCCTGTATAAAAAGCTTCTTCCGACGCAGCATGGTGCGGTAAACGGAGGATGCCACCTCCTTTTGTCCCTCCCGCCACGGGAAGGGGAACGTCAGCTCCTTAAGTGACGCCTGCCGTATTTCCCGCCATCTTTTCTGGTGTTCCGCCCATTTCTGGTACTGTCCCACCACATCAAAAAACCAGTCCTCCAGCTCCTTCAAAGTGAAGCCCTGCCTAAATCGCCGTACCTCCTCCGTTTCAAGATTGCAGTACGTCATTTGCACATGAATCCGCTGCAAATCGTTCTGGCTGCCATAAATATACGCATAACATTTTGCCTGTGCAAGATGGATCATCACAGGCTCCTTCAAAGAAAGAACGTCGCGGTAGACTCCCTTGATCTCATCAATATAGACTTCTTCTGAAGGGATATCCGGGGGGATTACCGCTGCTTTTTCCGAAGACTCAATTATTTCCAAGATGCCCGGCGCTTTATGGATAATGCCGGGCAATTGTGCTTCTCCCGGCTCTTCACGAAAAATGTCTGGCAATTGTGCTTCTCCCGGCCCCTCGCGAAAGATGCCGGGCACTTTTGTCTCTCCCGGCTCCACACGAAAAATGCCGGGCACTTTTGTCTCTCCCGGTTTCTCGCGAAAGATGCCATCCGCCCTGCCCTCCACGGTCAGAACGTAGCCATCCCCGGGTATATCAATGGACAACGGCACCTCCGCCCGGTAACCGCCGCCCATTCTTCCCTGTATCTTGCGGTGAATGCGGCTGCCCGCCTGCATGGCTTCTTTCTCTGCAAATCCGCCTTTTCGATTGTCAATATCCCCTGACCGCAATATAAATTCCACCAGATTTCGAACGGAAATCCGGATTTTCTGTTCCTGCTCCATGTTTTCCTGCTTCCCTGCATACTGAATCATTTCGTTCGTATATAAAAAGGATCCTGCTTCACAGCATTCTCCATCGCAGTGCGATCCCCGCAAAGCAGTCTTTGTTTCATAGAACGCACTTTTCGATAAAACAAAAACTGTATCCGAACGCATCTGCGTTATCATCATAACACAGATTGCCCGACGGATACAGTTCTATTCTGACAAAATGCAGGAAGTCGGAGGTTCACTCCTTTTCCGGATATTCCTTATCTTTCCAATACCACCATTTTAATTTTTCAGGCTCATGCTGCTCATGTTCCGCAAAATACACTGCACTGCGAAATACATACAGTACGCATCTGTCATCCTGAAATCCCTTTTTCAGGCAATCCAGATGATACAGTTCTTCCGGATCCTTGCCCTTCAAATCCTCGATGCAGTGGATTCCGATATTCTGCAGGTGACGTTCCATATTTGCTCCCACGCCAGGTATTTTCTTCAGATCACTGGCCTCGTTTTTCTCATGAGGCATATGTTCATTATGTTCCGATATCTTCATTTTCCATCCTCCTCACCATAAGAAAGGGACTAGGCTAATTCTGTTCTTCTAAAAAATCTTCAATATCCTTTCTCCACGGCATAGCCGGAGTCGTTCCGATCTTCTGCACGGACAGCGCAGCCAGAGCATTGGCAAACTTGGCCGCTTCCCACAAATCCTTTCCCTCTGACAGAGCTGCCAGCAATCCTCCGTTGAAAGCATCCCCCGCGCCTGTGGTATCCACCGCATCTACATGGAATGCCGGAATAATTCCCTTTTTCTCTCTGGTGTTGATGTAAACGCCTCTTCCCCCAAGAGTAATCAGCACATTTTTTACACCCTTTGAGAAGAACCACTTTGCAGCACGGTCAGCAGCCTCTTCACTGTCAATCTTTATCCCGGTCAGGATTTCTGCCTCCACTTCATTCGGCGTTATCAGGTCAATCTTTGCCAGCAGTTTATCCTCTATCGGCTGCACCGGAGCAGTATTTAAAATAACTTTTACCCCCTTCTCATAAGCGATATCCACGATCCGCTCCACAGAGGATACATTTGTTTCCAACTGTGTCAGAAGGTATTCCGAATCTCCAATCACATCAGAAAGAGAATCCACCTCTTCATCACTGATGGTATTACATGCCCCCAGAATTACCACGATCTCATTCTGGCTGCTTTTTTCATCTACCATGATCAGAGCGCATCCTGTCTCTGTCGCATCTGAGAACAGCACCCGGTCTGTGTTCATTTCCAACTCCTTCATGGCATTTAATGCAATATCTGCAAAAGAATCCCGGCCCAGTTTTGTAATCATAGTCACATCTGCTCCTGCCTTATGTGCCGCAACACCCTGATTGAATCCCTTGCCTCCCGGGCCCATTTTAAAAATGCTGCCCTTCACAGTCTCGCCCGGTACAGGAAGATGCGGAGTTCTTCCCATCAGATCCACTACAAAACTTCCAAATACTGTAACTTTCTTACCCATGCTCATTTCCTCCTTAATATATATAGTTTTTCTTACCTATACGAATATGCAACCGGTTACACATTTGCCCGAAACAAAGAGCTCCAAATTCAGGAACCCTCAATCTCTTTTTTCCGACCCCCGCAGGATCACTTGATACGGAACAATGATCCGCTTTCCTCTCTGACGTTTTTTACTGTCTCCGAAACATTCCAGAAGCAGCTTC
>CAMTFT010000238.1 GCA_947071365.1 uncultured bacterium
GATGTAGCTCCGTCTCGTGGGCTCGGAGATGTGTATAAGAGACAGATTATAGCCGCTACGGCCAGTGGTACGGAAATGTATACGAAGAATGGTCAGCGATGTTCGCAAGCTTCTGCGCAGCATACGCAAACATTCCGGAGGAATACCTTCCGAGAGAAAAAGACAACAGCAAGTGGATCGAAAAGCTTGGCAGCCGTTACGCAGGCAAGGACGGTTACACACCGCAGGCCGGCGACCTCGTATTCTTCAGTGAGAATCCTCACAGGGATGGAACGACGCAGCTTCAGAGCGGCAGCCCGGCGCATGTCGGCATTGTCATTGATGTGGATGCACAGAACATTTATACAGTCGAAGGAAATGCAGGCGGCACAGTAAGTAAACAGCAGTATGGACTCGGCGAAGCAAGGATCACCGGATACATGAGCATGGCAAAGGTGATGGAGCTGGCCGGAAAACTTACAGAGGAAGAGACTTCATCAGAGAGTGAACCGGAAACAGAAGCACAGGACTTCCCGGTTGCAGAAATGACACTGGGCGGGGTTCCCCACTGGGTCATGGGTGCGGCAGGAACTGAGCATTCCTGGCAGACACTCAGCGACATTATCCGTATCGAGGACGGCAGCGGAGATACAGCGAAGATCATGCCGCTGGCAGCAGGCGAGGCAGTCCTGATCCACAATTACAATGCGGACGGAGCTATCAGAATGGAGACCTTCCTGGTACGCGTGAAGGATCTGGCGGAGGAGCCGGAGACGGAGAGCGAAACTGTAGCGGAGAGCGAGACCGAAACAGAAAGCGAGAATGAAACGGAAAGCGAAACCGTAGTGGAAAGCGAAACTGAGACGGGGAGCGAGACCGAGACAGAAAGCGAAACTGAGACGGAGAGCGAGACCGAAACAGAAAGTGAATCAGAGACAGAGCTGGAAACAATAGAGACCGTTGAGATCACAGCGGACGATGTGATCCTGCGTGCGCAGCCGTCAGTGGAAGCAGATGCAATCGGAGTCGTGAACAGCGGCACGAAGCTGGAGCTTCTGGGTACGGTGGAGGCAGAGGACGCTGAATGGTATAAAGTAAATTACCATGGTGAAGGTGTGCCGATGCAGGAGGCAGAGGCAGAAGATGTGCAGACTCCGGCAGAGGACGCGGTGCAGGAAGATGCGCAGGCTCCGGCGGAGGAAGGTGCAGCAGCTCCGGCAGCAGAGACAGCGTCTGCAAGCGAAGCAACACAGCCTGCTGAGACAGTACCGGTGGAGGAAGCGGCACAGGCAGGTGAAACACCATCAGATGATGCGGAAGCGCAGACGGGCGAAAAGCCGGGTGTGGAAGCGTATGTAAGAAGTGATCTGGCGGATGTCGCAGAAAAAGTGACGTTTACAGAGAATATTCAAAGCTATAGCGGCAGTGATTATACAGTAACTGTTTCTTATGGTAAAGAAGCGCAGATTCCGGAGAATGCAGAGCTCTCAGTAAGAGAGATAGAAGCGGGTACGGAAGAGTATGAATCCTACTACCAGCAGACGTTGGAGAGCCTAGGTCCGGAGAAAGCTTCCATGGGATTGGCATTTGCACGGTTTTTTGATATTTCTTTCATAGTAGACGGCGTGGAAATCGAACCGGCGGCACCTGTTGATGTAAAAATATCATACAGTGAGAGCCTTGATGTATCAAATACAACCGGAAATATTGTACATTTTGCGGAATCTGGTACGGAGGTAATTGAACCCGAGCTTACAGGTAATGGAACAGAGATCGATTCCTTTGAGTTTGCGCAGGAAAGCTTCTCTGTATCGGCAACAGTCCTTTCTAATACTGAATATTATGCGGAAGTAACACTTGACGAGATCGAGTCTGAAAAAACAATACCATTGGACTACTTTTACGTAGGAGCTAGTGGTTATGATCCGGAGATTGTAAGCGTTGCGGGCAGTGATAGTAGCGTTACATTGACTGCTGTCGGGGGAGGAGATACAGTTGTCCTTATCCAATGTACTGCTAAAAAAAATGGAAAAGGTGAGAAGAGAGATTACGCGATTCATGTAATTGTGGAGACGGAAGAAACACTGACTGCGAAGGGTTCTGGCTATACTGTCAAGGTAACTGGTAATTTTAAGGCGATTCCAGAAGCTAAGCAGGTAATTGTGGAGGATATTGATTCGAAGTCAGAGGACTATAAGGCATATTATGAAACGATGGCCGATGACTTTATAGCCGCCGGAACAGATATTGGTAAAGATGTCGAACTGGCAGCGGAGAATTTTGATTTCCTGCAGATGTATCATATCTATCTTGCAGATGAGGATGGAACGGAAGTGGAGGTTCCTGATGATGCAAATATCAATCTGAGGGTTGAGGTTGCATATGATACGAAGCCGGAGGGATTGAAGGACAGTGCGTATGTAGGGCATTATAAGATGGAGAATGGTTCTGTCAACCGGAAGGAGATCTCTGTTAACGGGGCTGCGTATAGTACGGGTGTTAAAAAGGTACGGGTGAAAGATGGAAGCGTAGTATTCCATATAAAGAATTTTTCTGCACTCCCCATTGCTGTTCCTACTGCAGAAGAGGGGGAAATGGGTGGCTCAGGTAACATAACGCCAACGCAGGGAAGCATACTCACTCCAGATATGCTAAAGGATAATACGTCTCAGACATCGAATAAATGGCAGGTGGTAGATAACGGATATGCTGGAAATGGAAGTACGAATAAGATGTATAGTTCTGATGGAAATGTGCGTATTCAGAAAAATGTGATAGCAACAGATGTAGAAAATGAGTTTCTCGTATATTTGTCAGTAGATACGAAGCAGATGTTTGAAGAGTATTTTCAGGTTGCGGAGTATCAGGCTACAACATCGAATAATTTTCATGATCATGGTCTTGGTACGGTTGTTGACTCAATGACAGGAAATCAGAATGTCCAAGTTTCAGGTACGAATAATACTTATAGTAAATCTGCCTTGTTTACGATTCAGGACCATAGTGGAAATGTACTTGTCGAGGATGTACGGCTTTATTGGAGTCAGGCAAATCATGTTACATTTTATTTAAAACTAAGCAATGGTAAGTACGTTCTTATGGGCGTAGAGGTTACCGACGGGAGCCATAATACAGTCAAGTTGTCAGAAGAAGCTGAACAATATATTCAGGAAGAAGTTACGAAAGCTGCGCAATTGAATCAAGTGACAGATATTATGGGAGAATATATTGAGTATGTAGAGCTTATGGCTTGTGACGGTACTGCAAAATACGATTCGGCTACACGAAAGCTTACATGGGATATAAGTGCAAAAAGTAATCCTGAGCGGGAAGAGTCACATAACGGTTCAACTACTATTGTGTGGAATTTGAATGCTGCTGAGTTGGTTTATAAAGTCAGACTGAACGTAGAAAAAGATGGATTCAACAGTTGTGCCAATAATATGAGCAGTATAAATGGAGATCCTGAAACATATCAGGTAAACGAATCTGCTACGCTGACCTATAATGAAGGCCAGACAGCGGTATTCCCAGTTCCACTTGTACGCGGTCTTCTGTATGAATTTAAATTAAAAAAGGTTGATTCAGAAGATTCATCGGTGAGCTTGGATGGAGCAGTTTTTACATTAACGTCAAAGTCAGATGCAACAAAGACATACCAAGCAATAAATTCAACTGGTGGATGGTATAGTTTTTCGAGAATCCCATGGGGACAGTATACATTGACGGAAACAACGCCTCCGACAGGTTATAAAACAGGTGAGCAAAACACCTGGGATGTTAATATCGGTTACACATTGGATTTACAGGATGGTACAGTTGAGATAGATAAGCATGTACATGAAGATGGTTCTGTATATTACAGGTGGATAGGTTCTTATGGCGAGGAATGGGCTATTCAGAATGAGAAGATAAAGAGCGTAGTTATGTTTAAGAAAGTAAGTGCTACAGATGAAAGCCTCGTTTTGAAAGATGCAGAATTTGAATTGTATGATAGTGATAGAAAATTTGTTGAGAAAATGAAGTCTGATGAGGATGGCATTTTCCATCTCACAAGTAATGAAATGGCAAATGGAACCTATTATTTGAAAGAAATAAAAGCACCTGTTGGATATTTGTTGTTACCAGATGAAATCGAAATTACAATAACAGATAGCAATGTGGCTGTATCGGGCAGTGATAAAGTGACTGTAACAAACGAAATGATTAATGGACAAAAGGTCTATATAATTCAGGTGAAAAATGAAGTACTTTATGAACTCTGTCTCTTATACACATCTCCGAGCCCACGAGACGGAGCTACATCGC
>CAMTFT010000239.1 GCA_947071365.1 uncultured bacterium
ATCTGATTCTCCGTAGGCGGACACCCTTTCACATTATACTCAAAATCCTTCGTACACCGTCCGATACCGATACGCCCCGTCTTGCCCTGATATCCCTGTCCGATACAGATTTTGGCGTCCAGCTTTTCTAAAAGTCCTTCCTCTCTCAGCCGGTCCAGGGCCGGGATCAGATATCCATAGCAGGCGCTGCAGGACTCCACTTCCTCCACCGCATCCTGCAGCTCCACGATTTTCCGTTTCAGAGGCAGCTCTTCTTCATGCCGGATACTGCCCTGTGGTATTTTCACGCCTGCACCACTGGTTTTCCCATCATTCCCAAAGGTGCACTCCATGATCTCTGCATTTTCCAGATCCGTGCTGCCGATGCCGAGCTGCTCCGCCAGACGTATATATGGCACATCATCCACACTATAATGCATCAGCTTACAGACGTATGCATCCACCAGCACCGGGTCACACGCTGCCATCACACAGTTACACACCACCGGATTGCCTCCGTCTTCAAAATCCAGATCACCACAGATGTGATCCACCACGATAAAATCCTGATGGACTCCCGCATTCAGGTGCGCAATCGGCTTATGAAGCCCCATCGAATGAAATCTTCTCTTCTCCGAATTTGGGATCAGACCCTTCATATTTTTGAGGGCACAGGTGACTTTCGTCTGACAATGCCCCTTCATCACCGGGACATTGATCAGAAAGTCTATCTCGTTTACACAGTTGCAGAGGTTCAGCTCCATCCCGGCGCAGTCTGCCAGATGCGCCCCATCCTTCTGCGCATCGTGCAGCTTCACCCCGTATTTTTCCGCCAGAGTATCGTATCCGCACACCTGAATCGCCTCCGAGGTGCGGTCTCCCACCCAGGAGCCCTCCGCAATCATAATATCCCGGAAACCATGTGATTGCAGGTATTCAATGATCCCGGCCACCACCTCCGGATGCGTCGTCGCCCCGTAGGAAGATGGGGTCGGTGAAACGAGGTTCGGCTTGATGCCGATCCGGCAGTGGTTGTTCGGGATCATGTCTTTAAGGCCAGCTTCCTCCAGAAGCTGAAACGTCATCTTTTTATAATCTGTCCCGTGAATTTTCAAGATCTGGTTTCTTTTCATAAATTCCTCCGAAATTTTCTGTTTTATACGCATTTTCCGTTTTCTTACGAAAAGTATAGCAGTATAGCACACACCGTCCCGGAATTCCATCCATCAAAAAATGTACTACACTGAGTTACTGTCGTTGACATCTTCATTTTTCTTGCATATAATATCCCATCTTTGACAGATGAGATTTTATCAATGCATTTCTGTCCTGTCAATCTTTCATCCTTAGATTCAGCATATCCAAAAACAGGCTGTGAAAGTCTTATTTTCTTAGATTTACGGTCTAGGCCAAAAGAAACAGACCCCGCAACGCAAATTTCTCCACGCCGCAGGGTCTGTTATTCTTTTTATTTACATTACGTATTCGGGCAAAGATTTTTGGCTAAAATACTTCACCCTCCGGTCAAAACCAATGCCGCTTATTTGTCAGCGATAGCTGCCTGTGCTGCTGCAAGTCTTGCGATCGGCACACGGAACGGTGAGCATGATACGTAGTCCAGGCCGATCTTGTGGCAGAACTCTACGGATGACGGGTCGCCGCCGTGCTCGCCGCAGATACCGATATGGAGATCCGGATTTACCGGCTTTCCAAGCTGGATCGCTGTCTCCATCAGCTTGCCGACGCCTGACTGGTCAAGCTTTGCAAACGGGTCGTTCTCGAAGATCTTCGCATCATAGTATGCGCTCAGGAACTTTCCTGCGTCGTCACGGGAGAAGCCGTAGCACATCTGTGTCAGGTCATTCGTACCGAAGCAGAAGAAATCAGCTTCCTTCGCGATCTCATTTGCGGTCAGCGCTGCACGCGGGATCTCGATCATCGTACCTACATGGTACTTCAGGTCAATACCTGCTGCTGCGATCTCTGCATCAGCGGTCTCTACTACTGTCTTCTTAACGTATTTCAGTTCCTTGCTGTCACCAACGAGCGGGATCATGATCTCCGGGCATACGTTCCAGTCCGGATGAGCCTTCTGAACGTTGATAGCTGCACGGATCACAGCCTTTGTCTGCATTGCTGCAATCTCCGGATAAGTAACTGCCAGACGGCATCCACGATGGCCCATCATCGGGTTGAACTCATGCAGGGAATCGATGATTGCCTTGATCGTCTCAACGCTCTTGCCCTGAGTATCCGCCAGCTTCCTAATGTCTGCTTCATCAGTCGGAACGAACTCATGGAGAGGCGGATCCAGGAAGCGGATCGTAACAGGATTGCCTTCCATAGCTTCATACAATGCCTCGAAGTCTCCCTGCTGCTCCGGAAGAATCTTCTCCAGTGCTGCTTCTCTCTCTTCTACTGTCTCAGAACAGATCATCTCACGGAATGCGTCGATTCTGCTGCCCTCGAAGAACATATGCTCTGTACGGCAAAGGCCAATACCCTCTGCGCCAAGCTCGCGGGCTTTCTTTGCATCGTGCGGTGTATCCGCATTCGTTCTTACCTGCAGTCTTCTGTATTTGTCTGCCCATCCCATGATCCTTCCGAATTCGCCGGCGATGGAAGCATCTACTGTCGGGATGATACCGTCATAAATATTACCTGTGGAACCATCAAGAGAAATCGGGTCTCCTTCATGGAATTCCTTGCCGCCAAGTGTAAATCTCTTGTTTGCCTCATCCATTGTGATGTCGCCGCATCCTGATACACAACATGTACCCATACCACGGGCAACAACGGCTGCATGGCTCGTCATACCGCCACGTACGGTCAGGATACCCTGAGCGCTCTTCATACCTTCGATATCCTCCGGTGAAGTCTCAAGACGAACGAGAACGACCTTCTCGCCTCTTGCTGCCCATGCTTTTGCATCCTCAGCCGTGAAGACGATCTTACCACATGCTGCTCCCGGTGAAGCTCCAAGAGCCTTAGCCATCGGAACTGCTGCCTTCAGCGCTGCAGCGTCGAACTGCGGATGAAGCAGGGTGTCGAGGTTACGCGGATCGATCATGGCTACTGCCTCTTCTTCCGTTCTCATGCCCTCGTCTACCAGATCGCAGGCGATCTTCAGAGCTGCCTGTGCCGTTCTCTTACCGTTACGTGTCTGAAGCATGTACAGCTTGCCGTTCTCTACGGTAAACTCCATATCCTGCATATCTCTGTAATGCTTCTCAAGAATCTCGCATACATTCTTAAACTGTACAAATGCCTCCGGGAACTTGTCCGCCATCTCGGAAATATGCATCGGTGTACGTACACCTGCAACTACGTCCTCGCCCTGTGCGTTCGTCAGGAACTCACCGAACAGTCCGTTCTCTCCGGTAGCCGGATCTCTCGTAAATGCAACACCTGTACCACAGTCATCCCCCATGTTACCGAATGCCATCATCTGTACGTTAACAGCAGTACCCCAGGAATACGGAATATCGTTGTCGCGGCGGTAAACGTTCGCACGCGGGTTGTCCCAGGAACGGAATACAGCCTTGATTGCTTCCATAAGCTGTACCTTCGGGTCTGTCGGGAAATCGGAACCAATCTTTTCCCTGTATTCAGCCTTGAACTGGTTTGCCAGCTCCTTAAGGTCTTCTGCAGTCAGCTCAACGTCCTGCTTCACACCCTTTTCAGCCTTCATCTTGTCAATCAGCTCTTCGAAGTATTTCTTGCCAACTTCCATAACTACATCAGAGAACATCTGGATGAATCTTCTGTAGCAATCCCACGCCCAGCGCGGATTTCCGGATCTGGCAGCAAGCACTTCTACTACCTCTTCATTGAGACCGAGATTCAGAATAGTGTCCATCATACCTGGCATGGATGCTCTTGCACCGGAACGAACAGAAACGAGAAGCGGATTCTCTGTGTCGCCGAATTTCTTTCCAGTAATGCCTTCCATCTTTACGATGGCCTCCATGATCTGCTCCATGATCTCGTCATTGATCTTTCTGCCGTCCTCATAATACTGTGTGCAGGCTTCCGTCGTGATCGTAAAGCCCTGTGGTACAGGAAGGCCCAGATTTGTCATCTCTGCGAGGTTAGCTCCCTTGCCACCCAGAAGATTACGCATGTCTGCATTACCCTCTGTAAACATATAAACCCATTTTGCCATGTTACACATTCCTCCTAAAATTATAGTCAGCTAGAATTACCACAAAAAAACCGGTAATTACTAACCGGCGTGATGCGACACATATTTGTAATCGCACACATTTAGTCTATCATCTGTCTCTTATACACATCT